>CAMWGS010000049.1 GCA_947173865.1 uncultured Ruminococcus sp. | reverse complement strand
CCTGTGCTGAACAAGTTCCTCGTTAAACTGACTGCACTCAAGAACTACTATACTTTCTGCGGGATTGCCTTCATCACGTACGTCAACTATTTCAGCGTCATATGTATCTGCCGAAGTTTCAAAACGCAGACTTACCCATTTACCCACTTCATATTCTTTACGTGAATTGTCAATCACACCTGCAAGATGCCAGCTGTAGTCATCAATAAGTTTTCCTACAACAGTACTGTCAGTCTCTTTTTTATCCTCAATACTTCTAAGCTGTTCAACGGTAAGTTGTCCTATTGTGTCGGTTGAAAGAATTTCTTCATATCCGTCACAGTAACTTGCAAAATAGGCAGGACGTTCGGAACTTATAATCTCAACAGGCTGTACAGACTGCTGACGGAGCTGTTCAAGTTCAGCATTTATGTCCGCAATCTGCTGATTGAAATCCGTCACTTCATTTGTAATAATCTGATATGTACTCATTTCGACAAGAAGAGTATCAATATCAGATTTTACTGTTTCATAGTCTTTTATATCACGGCAATATATATAATTGCGGAAATTTTCCTCAATACTTGCCGAAAGACTTAACGGCTGTGCAGATTCAAGCGTACCCCGATTCTGTACTTTTTCCAATATGTCAAGTTCCTTTTCAAGTCGGTCAATTTCCCTGTTTATGCTTATCTGGGCATCGGTAGGATATACTTCCGCAATAATACTTCCCATTCCGAGCTTTCCGCCGTCGGAAACATTATAGCTCAGGACACCGTTTCCGCTGTATCTTTTGACCTGCTCGTCCCTTATAAATACTCCTCTCAAGGTTTTTGAAGATGTGGCTTCCGCCATAAGAGCCGATTCCGTAGTAGTTTCTTTATTGCGGAAATTATAGACTATGCTTATAAAAATAACAAAAAATAAAATCAGAACTGCATTCCTGAGAATCTTGACAATGATTCCGCTGTCCGATTTATTAGAACGCATTCACATCACCGTCTCAGTCGTTTTTTTCAGATACGTCGAGAATAGAAACAGCTCTTGCGGGAATGATTGTTGAGATGGCGTGCTTGTAAACAAGCTGCTGTTTTCCGTCACAGTCAAAGATAGCAACATAGCCGTCAAAACCTTTTATCATTCCCTTGAACTGAAAGCCGTTAGTAAGAATAACAGTAACCATAATCTTGTCTTTTCTACACTGGTTAAGGAACACGTCCTGTAAATTAATAGTTTTGTTCATACACAAATCTCCATTCTTTTTCCAAAATAATATATGTATTTATATACACTCAATACATTATATCACAGATTAAAGTAATTTTCTATAGTTTTTTCAGACTTTTCTGAAATTTCATTTTTTTTATTAAATTCGTCCAAAAAAATCCACTTAATACGTGTATTTTTTCTAAACCAGGTAAGTTGTCTTTTGGCATAACGGCGTGTTTCCTGTTTTATTCTGTCGATACACGCTTCAAAGGTCATCTGATTTTCAAAATACGGAATAAGCTCTTTATAGCCTATAGCATTGGAAGCCGTTTTCATTCCGCTCTCACGCCAGAGACTTTCAGCCTCCTCAATAAGACCGTTTTCGACCATTTCGTCAACACGCCTGTTTATTCTGTCATATAGAATCTGCCTTTCATGAAAATTCAGACCGATAACAAGTGAATCATAAGGACTTGCAACAAGACGGCTTTCCGCTTTTAGTTCACTGAACCTGCGTCCCGTAACATGAAATACTTCCAATGCACGAACAACTCTTATTGTGTTGTTCATATGTATTGACTCGGCAGCTACAGGGTCGATTTCGATAAGTTTACCGTATAAAAATTCATTTCCTTTTTCCCTTGCCAGCCTGTAAAGTTCCGCACGGTATTCCTCGTCACTTCCGCCGTCCGAAAATTTTACGTTTTCAAGAAGCGAATCAATATAAAGACCCGTACCACCAACAATTATCGGAAGTTTTCCTCTGCTCAGAACGTCATGAATTTTTTCGTTTGCAAGTTTCACATAGTCCGACACACTGAATAAAACATCCCTGTCAAGAAAATCAATAAGATGATGAGGAATCCCCTGCATTTCCTGCACCGTCGGCTTTGCGGACGCTATGTCGAGACCCTTGTAAATCTGCATTGAGTCAGCGGAAATCACTTCACCGTCGTACTTTTTTGCAAGTTCAACACCGAGCGAAGTTTTTCCTGAAGCCGTAGGACCGACTACCGCAAGTACTTTAGGTTTATTTTTACCATTCACATAATTCCCCCCTTTTATCAGGTACGTCCGAACTGACGTGCAATATTGCTTTTTGTCATCGTAAACATTACAGGTCTGCCGTGCGGACAGTGACGGATTTTTTCGTCATAGTAAACCTGCTCCGCAAGCGACTGCAATTCACTCATGCTGTTGCTGTCGTTTGCTTTTATGGCAGACTTACAGGCAACGGTATGAAGCATATCGTCCAGCATATGCGACTGCGGATTATGACGGTAAAGCCTGAGGTTATCAGCAATTTCAGCAATTACCGCCTCTATGTCAAGTTCTATAACAAAAGTCGGGACGGCTTTAGCCGAAATACACGGACGTTCAGAAAAGTCAAATAAAAATCCCAAATCCGCAAGAAGTTCCGTATTTTCTTCCATTGCACTGAATTCCTCAGCAGTAAGAAGGACTTTTATTTCATTCATAAGCATCTGCGTATACTGACGGCAGTTTCTGCTTTTAAGTCTTTCAAAAATTATACGTTCATGTGCGGCGTGCTTGTCAATCATTACAATTTTATTGTCATCTGTTTCGGCAATTACATAAAGTCCGAAAGCCTCACCTATAACACGTATTTTTTGTTTTTCAGTCCATACGGATTTTTTATTATTTTCGGTTTCTGAAACCGTTTTATTCTCCGACGATTCGGCGGTTTCAAAAGATTTACTGTTTATATAACTGAAATTTCCAAGCGGTTCAGAAACTTTTTTTTCCGTTTTCTGCGGAATTTGTATCGTATTATCAGCTTTCTTTTCAGGTTCATTGTATGCACTGCAAACTTCAATGTCAGCAGTTTCAAAAAATTCGTCAGGAACGTCAGGCACAATAACATTCTTCTCAGAAAGCTTTTTTTCAGTTTCTTCAATCTTATCAACGGGAGTAAATATAAATTCCTGTTGCTGTTCAATTTCTTCCTTTTCCTGTACCGTCACTTCCGTCTGTTTTACTGTCGGTTTCAGTTCAAACTCATAAATAAGACCATCGTTAACCATAGCCTTCTTTATTGCATAAAATATGGCATCTGAAACTTCCTTTTCATTCGTGAAACGTACTTCCGCTTTTGATGGGTGAATATTTACATCAATAACAGACGGTGAAATGTCAATCATAATGACACACGCAGGAAATTTTCCCGTCATCACCATATTTTCGTACGCACTTTCAAGAGCGACAGAGCATATTTTTGAACGGATATGTCTGCCGTTTACAAAGAAATTCTGAAAAGAACGGTTATTCTTTGAATAAAGAGGCTTTACAGCATAACCCGTTATATGTATATTGTTTGCTTCATATTCGACGGGCATCATGTCACGTGCAAAGTCACGACCGTAAACCGCATATACCGCAGAAAAAAGTTCACCGTCACCACTTGAATTGAATTCTATCCTGTTGTCACGTATAAATTTAAAGGATATTTCGGGGTGTGAAAGAGTTATCTTCTGAATAATCTGACTGACGGCGTTTGCCTCTGTAACGTCTTTCTTCATGAACTTACGGCGTGCGGGTACATTATAGAAAAGGTCACGTATAATAATAGTTGTACCATCGGGACAACCGCTTTTTTCGTGAAGAACTTCCTCACAGCCCTCTATCTTGTATAACGTTCCGTATGTTTCGTTTTTCTGCTTTGTCATTGTCTCAACTTTGGAGACGGCGGAAACAGAAGCAAGTGCCTCTCCCCTGAATCCGAGAGTACAAATATTGTCCAGGTCATCTTTGGTCAGAATCTTGCTTGTGGCATGACGGAGAAAAGCTTTCGGAACATCATCAAACGACATTCCGCCACCGTCATCAGTGACACGCATATAAGACAGACCACCGTTTTTTATCTCGACAGTTATATGACCTGCTCCCGAATCAATCGAATTTTCCACAAGTTCCTTTATTACAGAAGCAGGTCTTTCTATAACTTCACCGGCCGCAATAAGTTCTGATATTTCCCTGCTCAGAATATTAATTGACGACACTGTTTTTCTCCTTTCAAAATCTATATGCCAAGTATTGTAAATACTCCATGTTCCGCAAAAGATTCCTGTATCCAGTCATTTACGTCCTTTACAGCTTCTTTTGTACGTCCGAAAGCCGCTTCACATATCATCTGCCAGTCCTCAGGCGTAATCTCCGTGTTTTCATACGGAGAATATTTAGGCAGAACGTCAAGAAAAAGCTTTTTCAGACCTGTATCACTGAAATCCTCATCATAAATATATATTGAATCGTCACTCCAGAATAAATTATTCCATTTACCCCTGAAAAATTCATGGCAGTCTGTTCCCTTCAATTCATCTTTTCTGTAAAAATATTTCACGCTACCACTCCCTGTTCAGTATAATTTTTATTTGAATTTTTACCAGCCATAATAATCATCATATCCATAGTTATAATCATAGTCATATCCATAATCATAACCGAAATCATAGTATCCGTCATCATAATTATAATCATAATCAATAACGGCTGTAGTTGTTGTTGCATTCGGATTTACAAATGTTCCCGCAACATATCCTGCTGCCGTCTGAGTTATCGGTTCTGTTTCAACAGGAGCTTCAGTAACTTCTTCTGTCACTTCTTCGGTTGTTGTTTCTGTTGTTTCTTCGGTTGAATCTTCTGTCGTTTCTTCCTCGGTGGGAACTTCTTCGGGTTCTGTTGCAATATTCTCATTTATAAGACCCATTTCGTACTTCTTGTTAAGTATACGCAGAACACTTTCATCTATACGTGACTGCCCGATTTCACCCGATTCAACCGCACTGCATACTGAATCAATTGCTTCTGTCATGTCAGCAGGCATAAGAACAATGTCAACACCTGCATTTATAGCCATAACTGCTGCTTCACCAGAAGAATATACGTTTGTAATGGTATTCATCATCTGTGAATCGGTTATTATAAGACCGTTGAACCCAAGTTCGTTTCTGAGAAGTTCAGTAACAACAGTCTGTGAAAGGTCTGAAGGAAGCCAGTCACCGACACCTGATATAATCTGATGACCAACCATAACAAAGTCTGCACCTGCTTCTATACCCTTTTTAAAAGGTACAAATTCTGTTTCACGGAGTTCGTCAACAGAACGCTTGATAGTTACATCTGAATCTGTATGTGTATCACCCTCAGCCGCTCCGAGACCGGGAAAATGTTTCAGAGTCGCACAAACTCCTGCGTCCTTAAGACCCACTGCAACGTTTGAAGCCATATTTGCAACAACATCAGGGTCACTTCCAAACATACGTCCGCCGAGTTCACTTGCGTCACTTATATTAACGTCTGCAACGGGGGCAAAGTCAAGATTGAAACCGAGTGCTTTAAGGTCTGTACCTAGAGTGTAACCTATCTCAGAGGAATCGGGTTCGTCATTTGCTTCACCGTAAGTAACCATATCTTCAAAGGCAGTAGTACCAAGTGTATCGGCAACTCTTGCAACAGTTCCGCCCTCTTCGTCAACAGACATAAACATTCCTATACCGTTGTTGTTATTCATCGCACATTCCTGAATATCACTAATCAACTGTGCAGTCTGTTCAGTCGTTTCAAGGTTTTCGGAAAACATTATCATTCCGCCAATTGGATAGTTTACAATCGACTCCTCAACAATTTCGTCATAAAGTGTTACAACGTCCCAGCCTGAAAGCTGTTCGGGGGTTGTAATGAACATCTGACAAACTTTTTCCTGCAACGTCATTTTTTCAAGAAGTGTTTCAGGCACGGTCTTTTCAGGAGCAGGTGGTTCGGTAGGCTCTGTGGCTTCTGTAACGGGTTCTGTTACAGTTTCCTCGGAAACCTCGTCGGACGTTTGTTTTTTTTCTGCACAGGCACACAGTACTAAACTCATGCTTAGTGCCATAGCCATTAATTTTTGTACTTTCATTTAAAATCCTCCATTTTATTTTTGATATGGTTTGCTTTCTATTTGAAGCAGTCTATCGAAATTTGATAACTAAACAGTGCCTCTTCATCATAAAATGTTGCCGACTCTTCTTTAACACTGCTGTAAACATCAACACATATGTCCACAATACCGTGCGGAAAATAAGGATCTAAAGCATTTTTAATATCTTCGTCCACGCCCTCATAATGCGAACTTTCAGGCATTTCTATCCAATACCTCAGACCTATTGCATATGAATCCGCAATTTCCTTTAACGTATCGTTTTAATTCAAAACAGGAAATCTGTCAGAATATCCTCCGGAAAATGTACATAAACAGCTTGTGAACTCCTTTATATCAAGTTCGTGTGAAGTATATTGTCCATATTTTTCTTGAAAAACGGGTCAGCAATTGTATTCATATAATCATCCAAGTATACTTCCCAGTCGGACTTATCATCTTTCGATAAACTCAGTCTTACTAAATATTTATCATCTTTCAAAGAAACCTCCGCATTTGCATATGATTCCTGATTTTCAATACCCCAGTCTTTTGAAGGTTCACAGCTTAAAAGTTCAAAATCCTGATTGTACTTTGAGTTCATGTATTCAAGTGCAACTGCTCAGACTTTTTCAGCATCAATAAGCGGTTTCTTTTCAAGACAGCCTGTACAGCTCGCAATACTAACAAGCAATACAGCAATTATATTTTTTAATCTCATTCCTTATCTCCGTTTATATAAATATCTTCTTCAGAAACTGATTTTCTTATTATTGCTTTGTCACCGTTTATAACTGAATTTTTTTACTCATCATAATATTCTTCATTATACACAGTCAGCCTTATATTTACGTAATTATCAGACATACACGGAGTGAAAATTTTTCTGATATCTTCCCTTATTCTGCTGTAATAAGAACTTTCAGACATTACAATATTATAAATACAAGCTTATTTTTCCCGATTCCATAATTCTACATAATGTATCATTTTCATCAAGAACAACTTCAGCGTGATAACTTTTTCCTGAATCGTCACCTTTTAACCTGAAATACACATCAACCCACACGTCTTTTACATCAACCGCAATATTATATTCAACATCTTTTTTACTGCTTATCAGTTCAAAATCCTGATTTTATTTTGAATTCATATATTCAATTGCAAACTGACCCGCTTTTTCAGCGTCCACAAGGTCATAATCTCCTCTTTCATGACAACCCGAAAAATTCATTACACACGCCATTGACAAAGCAATTACTTTTTTATTCATCTTATAATCTTCAGTGTTTTATAAGTTCAAGAACATCATTGAGCAACATTCTGCATTCACTGTCTGTCAGTTCGTCAACGTTTGTCTTTCTCAGCATATCAAACGCTGTTTCACGGTTTATGCTTTCAAAACTTATCTGTCCGCTTTCTTCATGTTTAACACTGTTGATACTGCTGTTGTGATTCTGTTCCATTTCCTCAAGAAACTCTCTCGCACGGCTTACTACTTTTGGCGGAAGTCCCGCAAGCTTTGCAACGTCCACACCATAGCTCTCATCAACTCCGCCACGCACTATCTTACGCAGAAAACGTATTGTACCGCCGTGTCTGTTTACTGCAATACTGTAATTTTTAACGCCGTCAAGTTCGTTTTCAAGACCTATAAGTTCGTGATAATGAGTAGCAAAAAGAGTTTTGCAGCCGAGTTTCTTTGACGTGCATATGTGTTCGGCAACTGCACGGGCAATACTTACACCGTCATAAGTTGAAGTACCTCTGCCCACTTCATCAAGTATCACAAGACTGTCGGGCGTTGCATTCTTAAGAATATCCGCAACTTCACTCATTTCAACCATAAACGTACTTTGTCCTGCTGTCAGGTCGTCGGAAGCACCGACACGTGTGAATATTTTGTCCGCAACTGATATTTTAGCTGAATCCGCAGGTACAAAAGAACCAATCTGAGCCATAAGCACTATAAGTGCAGTCTGACGCATATAAGTGGATTTACCTGCCATATTCGGACCTGTTATAATTGACATTCTGTTGTTTTTGGTGTCCATATAAATATCATTAGGCACAAACATTTCATCTTTCAGCATAAGTTCAACAACAGGGTGACGACCTGCCTTTATGTCAATAACACCGTCAAGTGAAATATCAGGCTTTATATATAAGTTTCTTATGGCAACCTCAGCAAACGAACAGAGAACGTCAACCGAAGCAACCGCCGAAGCCGTTTTCTGAACCTTTTCAAGCATTGAAGCAAGAAAGTCACGCACTTCACCGAAAATCTCAGCTTCCAGTGCAAGAGCCTTGTCCTTTGCACCGAGTATGGAATTTTCAGCGTTTTTAAGTTCTTCGGTAATAAATCTCTCGGAATTTGCAAGTGTCTGTTTTCTTGTCCAGTCTTTCGGAATAAGGTCGTAATATGAGCGTGTAACTTCCAGATAATAGCCGAATACACGGTTAAATCCTATTTTCAGGTTCTTTATGCCTGTTGCCTCACGTTCACGCTGTTCAATACCGTCAATTATTTCTTTTCCGTGATTCATTATGTGACGGAGTCTATCAAGTTCCTCATTGAAACCGTCTTTTATAACACCACCGTCCTTTACAGCTACAGGAGGTTCTTCGTTTATGGCATTTTCAACAAGCTTGACTATTTCGTCAAGTCCTGAAATGTCGCTGTTGTATCTTTTAAGCAGCTTTGAAGTATCAAGCTTATTCAGTTCATTCTTTATAAAAGGCAACTGTAAAGCTGTTGCGGAAAGTGCTTTGAGGTCACGGGGATTTGCACTCTTATACATAACTTTAGTCATAAGACGTTCAAGGTCGTAAACACGGTCAAGAAGGTTCTGCAAATCAGCAAGAACAATACTTTTTCTTGTAAGTGCTTCCACTGCGTCGAGACGTTCTATAATTCTTGCGGGACTTTTCAACGGCTGTTCAATCCAGTTTTTAAGAAGCCGACGACCCATTGAAGTTCTTGCCGAATCAAGAACCCATAACAGAGAACCTTTTTTCTCCTTGTTCCTGAGTGTTTCGGTAAGTTCAAGATTTCTGCGTGCATTTAGGTCAAGACCCATAAACGCCTCGCCGTTGAATATTTCAATAGAAGTAAAACGTGAAACCGAGGTTTTCTGTGTATCGTTGATATAGTCAAAAAGTCCGCATACCGCCGAACAGTCCGCACCGTTTTCACTCATTCCAAGCTCTTTTACAGATTTTACACCGAAAACTTCCTCAACATTTTTTCTTCTGCTTTCACAATCAAAACATATACTGTTTCTTAGCGTTACCGTACATTTAAGACGTATTTTTATAAAATCCGAAACGTTTTTCAGTGACAGAACACTTTCAGGAAATATAATCTCGGCAGGCTGACAGCGTGAAAGCTCGTTTATAATTCCTGTTTCAAGGTCTTTTCCCTGAAACATACTGAGATATGCTTCACCTGTTGAAATGTCAGCTGACGAAACACCGCAGGATTTTTCATATTCATCATAGTATATACTGCAAATATAATTATTTCTGCTGTCGTCAAGCATACTGCTTTCAATAAGAGTTCCCGGAGTTACCACACGTATAACGTCACGCACTACTATGTCACGGCTTTCGGACGGGTCTGTGAGCTGTTCGCATACGGCAACCTTGTAGCCTGCGTCAATCAGTCTTTTTATATACGTATCCGCCGCATGATACGGCACACCGCACATTTCAGCACGTTTTTCCAGACCGCAGTCCTTTCCCGTGAGTGTAAGTTCAACTGCTTTTGAAGCTGTGATTGCATCATCAAAAAACATCTCATAAAAATCACCTACACGGAAAAACAGAATACAGTCGGGATATTTATCCTTTATATCAAGATACTGTCTCATCATAGCAGAAACTTTATTTCTGTCTATTTTCATCATTTATGTGATGCTCCTTTCCTAATCAGCCACAGCCACCGCAGGTAGCACAGCTTCCTCCGCAGTTTGACGACGGCGTACAAGTGTCAGGGTCTTCACCGTTCGCACAAAGTGATATAATCTGATTTACATTATTGATAAGACTTTCAAGTTCGCTCTGTGCGGAATTGAAAACAATCATATTTTTGTTACTCATTATCTTCTGATAAACTGCTTTCAGTTCGTTGTCAATAGAATTAAGTTTTTCTGAATCGGAATTTTCCATATTCATTGCAAGACTTAATTCTTTTCTGAGTTCACTGAACTTTTCAATATCTGCCTGCAATTCCTTGTCCTCATCATTTACCTGTTTTGCAAGAGTATAGGCAATATACCTGTCGTCCTGCTGAATAGCCTTTCCGAGTTCTCTCGTCATCTGAATAACGTCCATAATTTTCCATTCTCCTTTTATCTTTATTTATTATTAAACACTAGTGTGTGAATAAATGGTTTCAACAATATTTCCGTCAATATCAATTTCGGCAATATAACTGAAATACGGTCCTGAATTTATCTCAATGAAAATATGTTCATCTTCTGTCTGAATAGCAGAAACAT
>CAMWGS010000048.1 GCA_947173865.1 uncultured Ruminococcus sp. | reverse complement strand
CTGCCTTATATGCGGGACGGATAATTCTGTTTCCTGTCAGAATTTCTTCCATACGGTGAGCAGCCCAGCCTGCCATACGTGCAACGGCAAAAAGAGGTGTGAAAAGTTCGTCGGGAATACCCAGCATTCTGTATACAAGTCCCGAATACATATCGACATTTGCACACATAGCTTTGGTACTGCCCTTGATTTCGGTGAAGATTTCAGGGGTAAGACGTTCAACAGTTTCAAGCAGACGGAACTCCGCTTCAATCTCCCTGCCCTTTGCAAGTTCAAAAGCCTTTTTCTTGAGAATTACTGCACGGGGGTCTGAAACAGTATAGACAGCGTGACCCATACCGTAAATAAGACCTGAACCGTCATTTGCTTCCTTGCGGATAACCTTACGCATATAATCTGCAACTTCTCCCTCGTCGTTCCAGTTTTTGATATTAGCCTTGAAGTTGTCAAGCATACTTATAACCTGTAAATTAGCACCCCCATGACGTGGACCTTTAAGAGAGCATATAGCGGAAGAATATGCTGAATAAGGGTCTGTTCCCGAAGAAGTAAGCACACGGCAGGTAAAAGTGGAATTGTTACCGCCACCGTGTTCAGCCTGAAGCATAAGCAGACGGTCAAGCATCTGTGCTTCGTCATTGGTATACTGTCTGTCGGGACGGAGAAGCGAAAGAATACACTGAGCGGTATTTTCTTCATAATTAATCGGATGCATAATCATGCTCTGATTGTCAAATACACGTCTTTTCACCTGATAAGCTGCGGTCATTATAACGGGAAGTTTGGCAATAAGGCTTACAGCCGTACGCATTTCGTTTTCAAGACCCTTGTTTTCGCACTCATCGTCATATGAATAGAGTGCAAGCACAGAACGTGAAAGCTTATTCATGATGTTCTTTGAGGGTGCTTTCAGAATCATGTCTTCAACGAAACCGCTCGGAAGGTCACGTTTGAGAGAAATATATGAATTGAACTGCGAAAGTTCCTTTTCTGTAGGAAGATGACCAAAAAGCAGAAGAAAAACAGTCTCCTCATAGCCGAAACGGTTTTCGTTTTCCACATTTGCGACAAGGTCATTTATATTATATCCACGATAGACAAGCTGTCCAGGAATGGCTTCCATTTCCCCCTCATTAATTACATATCCGTGAACATTGCATATATTGGTTATACCTGCAACAACACCTGTTCCGTCGCTGTTTCGCAGACCCCTTTTAACATGATATTTATCGTAAAGACTTGGTTCAATTCTGGAATTTTCATGAAGCTGACTGCATAAATTTGTAATATTAGAACCTGAAATCAAAGATGGCATAATAACAACACTCCTTAAATATATTCATAATTAATTATACACCATATCGGACATTATGTCAAATACTTTAGTGTGAGGTATATGTGAAAATGAAAAGATATTTTTCCGCACTGCTGTTTATAGCAGTTTCCATTGTTTTTCTTCCTGCCGTGCCTGTATTCTTCTCAAAGGGTGCAGAAGCTGTTCCCGAAAATGTTGCCGACGGTAAACAAACTGACAGTAAAATTGTGTCATCATATGTCGGAGAACCTTACAAGGTTCTTGATATTTCGACGGGCGATATAATTGAAGTTGACGAAAGAGATTATGTAATTGGTGCTGTATGTGCGGAAATGCCTGCCACTTTCGAGAATGACGCACTTAAAGCTCAGGCAGTCGCCGCACATACATATGCGGAACGTCAGCGTATACGTGAACGTTCAGACCCTACCCCCGAACTATGCGGAGCGGATTTCTCAAACGACACTTCAAAATATCAGGGTTATTTCACAAAAAGTCAGGCTATGCAGTATTACGGGGATAATTTTGATGTATATTATGATAAAGTAGCCGACGCTGTAAACGATGTTCTGCCGTATATCATTACTTACGGGGACGAGCCTATTATTTCGGCATTTCATTCAATGTCGTCGGGAAAGACAGAAAGTGCCGAAAATGCATGGGGAACTGCTGTTGACTATCTTATTCCCGTTGACAGCAGTTATGACACTTCTGCTCCGAAGTATCTTGAAGAAGTACGCTATGAAAAAGAAGAACTCCGTCAGATACTCGCAGAAAAGTTTTCAGGAATAGCACTGTCGGAGGACTTCACTTCATGGATTAAAATAAATACCGTATCCGATTCGGGTACTGTCCTTTCGGCTATGGCAGGAGATTTCAAAGTAAGCGGAAACGATATAAGGGAAGCCCTCGGACTGCGTTCGGCGTGTTTTGAGATAAATTACGACGGAGAAACAGCCGTTATAACAACAAGAGGTTTCGGACACGGTGTTGGTATGAGTCAGTACGGTGCTAACTCAATGGCTGCCGACGGAAAAACATGGCGTGAAATTCTTGAACACTATTACCCTGAATGTCAGATAGAAAAATAGAAAAACAGTGCATAATATTATTCATATCCGACAATAATAAGATTACAGATAACCGTCTAATCAGTATAATTGAAAGGAGAGAATAAAATGGTTGAGGTATATTTTTCTGAAAACTGCATATGGTGCAGACGAATGAAACGCTATCTTGACGAAAAAGGTGTACACTTCCGTACAATCAACGCACATGAGCCGTTCAATTCACGCCGTGTTGTCAATATGACGGGACAGTGTTCACTTCCTGTTACAGTAATAGGAAAAACTACTGTAATAGGCTTTGACAAAAATGCCGTTGACTTGGCATTACAGAATATGCAGTAAAAAAGGGGAACATTTCGTTCCCCTTTAAGATTTTACCGAAAAAATAATTCAGTCCCAGTAAAGATATACACAGTCCATTTCCCTGAGATTTACTTCACGCTGTTTACGCTTTTCAAGCAGATACACATTATAGTACTCAAGGTATATTTCGTCCACAGAAGCAATAATTTCGGGGTCGGAAGAAAAAGCGGAAAACTTTTCAGCTATGTCAGAGATACTCCCTGTTATACATACCATGTCTGCATAAAAATACCGAATATCATAATACATAAGAACATATACAGATATATTATCCGTCTCAATTTCCGAAAGTATTTTCATGAGTCCCGATAATTCTTCACGGTCGTCAATGGAAAAATCACAGTTTTCACATAAAATATAATCTTTATAGTCTATCAGAACATTACTTCCGTTCTTAAGATGCTTTTCTGCAAAGTACCTTTGATACTGATTCATAAAATTCTATTCGACGGTTATTGAACCTGTCTGCAAGTTTTCAAAAGCATATTTTTCAAGTGACATATCACCCTCAATATTTCTGAACATATCTGTTTCCATGTAATAGAAACCTATCGGGTAAACTGTACCTGATTCCGCATCTTCGGGAACATCAAAATAGAATGTTGCAATATCCCCGTCCTGTCCTTCATTTCCGTTAAACATTACTGTAAAGAACAATGCACCAAGATTCTTTTTGATAAGTTCTTCAGGCGGATTATTCTGCCATTCACATTCAAGGGCAATAAAACCCGTATTATACTCCGAAGCTACTCCCTTTGTGAATTCTACTGAATTTGTTTCTTCTTCCATAAGAACGCAGTCAAGTTCGTCGGGATAAGTAAGATGTATACCACACATACTCCAGTTAAGGTCAGCACCCTTTACAGAAACTGTTACTTCTGCTGTTTCTCCTGCTTTGGCAGTGACATTGTTTACACTTATCAAAGGTCCGCTTTCAACTGTAGGAACGTCCTTGAATTTATTTTCCATAGCTGTTGAACTGTCGGAAATTCTCACAACTTCATCGGGATTTTCTATGCCTTTTATCGAGGACTGTCCCGAACTTTCGGGACTTGTATACGAAGAATCCTCCTTACTGCTGCACGAAACGGCAGTTATACACAGAATCAATGCAAGAGCTGTTAATTTCAACTTCATTTTTTTACTGCTCCTTTTTGTCCGTTGCATTTACAACAAGATTATCACCGTCGGCAGAAACATCAACACCACTTATTTCAGAAGCTTTTTCAATTATTATTTCAGCTATTTTATCCTCGATTTCCTGTCGGATTACACGGCGTATATCCCTTGCACCGTATGGCTTTCCGTAAGCCTTTTCAGCAATAAGAGAAAGTGCCTTGCTGTCATAGCTTATACTGATATTTTTTTCCGAAAGCGGTTCAATCATTTCGTCGAGCATAAGGGAAGCAATACTTGCAAAATCTTTCTTGTCAAGCTGTCTGAATACAACTATTTCGTCTATACGGCTTATAAACTCGGGACGCAGGAATTCACGCAGTCCTTTCATTGCCTTATCACGTGAAATTTCATTTTCAGTCCTGTTGAAACCGACACCAAGTGACTTGTCAGACGAACCTGCATTAGAAGTCATACAGATGATAGTATTTTCAAAATTTATTGTTCTGCCGTGTGCGTCGTCAACTTTTCCCTCGTCAAGAATCTGCATGAGTATATTCATAACATCAGGATGAGCTTTTTCAATTTCGTCAAAAAGTATTACTGAATAGGGACGACGACGTACTTTTTCCGTAAGCTGTCCTGCTTCGTCATATCCGACATATCCGGGAGGCGAGCCAATCATTCTCGCAACGGAATGTTTCTCCATATATTCCGTCATATCAAGTCTTATAAGCGGTTCAGGCGAATCAAACATTTCTTCTGCAAGTGCCTTTACAAGTTCTGTCTTTCCGACACCTGTAGGTCCTACAAAGATAAAGGACGCAGGACGACGGCGTTTATTGAGACGTACCCTTGTACGCTTTATAGCCCTTGCAAGAGTTTCAACAGCCTCATTCTGTCCAAGTACTCTCTTTTTCAAAGCACCTTCAAGCTTTGCAATTTTAAGGAACTCTGTTTCCGCAATCTTGTTTGCGGGAATACCCGTCCAAAGTTCAACAACCTTTGCAATATCTTCTTCCGTCACCTGAACACTCTCGGCTTTTTCTTTAAGTGCCGTTTCATCTTCGTGAGCATGGATAAGCTTTCCCTTTACTTCGGCAAGTGCCTGATAATCGGGTTCACTCTGTTCTGAAATACTCTTTTCCATGCCCTCCAAAACCGCTATTTCCTTTTTAAGCTTGTCATATTCGGCAATTTCGGGAGAACGTATGCACGCTCTTGCACAGCCTTCGTCAAGAAGGTCAATAGCCTTGTCGGGAAGAAAACGGTCTGTTATATATCTTTCGGAAAGTGCGGCACAAACTCTGATTAAATAGTCAGAAATATGCACCCTGTGGTAATTTTCGTAATATTTCTTTATTCCAAGAAGTACGTCTACAGTTTCTTCAACAGTCGGTTCATTTACGGTTACAGGCTGGAAACGTCTTTCAAGAGCGGAATCCTTTTCAATGTACTTTCTGTATTCGCTGAAAGTAGTGGCACCGATAACCTGAACCTCCCCCCTTGAAAGAGCAGGTTTTAGAATGTTTGCGGCATTCATAGAACCTTCGGAATCTCCTGCTCCGACAAGATTGTGAACTTCGTCAACAAAGAGAATAATATTTCCATCACGTTTTACTTCGTCAACAAGACCTTTCACACGGCTTTCAAACTGTCCTCTGAACTGTGTACCTGCAACAAGTGCGGTAAGGTCAAGCAGATATACTTTCTTATCGGCAAGGTTGAAAGGAACATTTCCGTCATTGATACGCTGGGCAATTCCTTCCGCAATTGCCGTCTTACCCACACCCGGCTCACCTATAAGGCAGGGATTGTTTTTTGTTCTTCTTGAAAGAATCTGTACCACACGTGCAATTTCCTTGTCACGTCCTATAATATTGTCAAGCTCACCGTTTGCGGCTTTCTGTGAAAGGTTGGTACAATAGCTTCCGAGAAATTTAAGCTCCTTTGACTTCTTTTCACGTCTGTTTCCACCAAAAAGACCACGTTTTTCGCCGTTTGGTTTCTTTTCGGAATTATTCTTTGATTCGATACTTTCGGGTTTGTCATCATTCTTGCTTTCAATTTCACCAAATCCGAACATATTTGAAAGGAAATCAGGCATAAGACCCGAACCGCCCATTTCAAAACTGTCGCCGTCAAGCATACTCATCATCTGGTCTGAAAGCTGGTCTATTTCCTCGTTGGTTATACCGAATTTGTCCATATATTCCGATACCTGCGGAATTTTCTGCTCTCTGGCACACGTCAGACAAAGTCCCTCATTCTTCTTTTCGTTTCCCTGAACGGAAGTAATAAATACAACCGCAGGTCTTTTCTTACATTTACTGCACATTATCATATCAGGCTTTTCCCCCTGTAATTATTTTTACTGTATCTCCGTAAAATATTCTTACGCAAATATAGTAAATCTCTCCGAAGTTCCATAAACCTTATTTATAAAACTCCGAATATAAATATTTTATCTTAAATAATCAGACTTTCAGGAACAATTCCTCAAAGTTTAAAAAAATCATAAGCATATCTGAAAATATATGTTTTATCTACGGCTTCGTTACCGAAAAACAACATTTCATTGTTTCCCATAATGCAATAAAGCCTTAATATAACAGCTGTCATAAACAATATGACCACTCCTGTAATTATTCCGCATATGCCACCTGCAATATGCGAACCTTTGGAATTTTCTGTTTCTCTCTGACCTGCCGTTACTGCCTTTACCGTCAGAATGGTTATAATGAATATTATGACAAATAATATTGTAACAGCAACAAGACGTATAACATTTTTATATGCATCTGCAATATAATCGTCAGAAATTATTCTTGCCACATCTTTTCTTTGGTCACTGTCTTTTATCTGTTTTATAAGACTGCCAAAGTCCACATCTCCGTCAGTTATTTTCCTTGACGCAGTTTCAACGGCATATTTGCTAACGTCATCAGAAATAAGTCTCTTCATAACCATAGCATAACATTCAAGAAGATTTTTCTGAAAATTTTCTTCGTCATCAACAACCTTTCCGTTTATATTGTTCATATATTTGTAAAGCTGTTCATCAACGTCCTTGTCTGAATCAAAAATCTCATCAAGCTTTTTTGTACTTACAACTACATTATATCCCATTCCTTCCAGTGCATTTCCCATATATGACGATATATCAGTATCAATAAGAGTTTTTTCAAGCTTACTGATATTACCGTCCCTTACTGTCGTTTTATAAAGTGAGTCCGAAACCGCACCGCTTACCGATACCGCAATTACAGCACCGACTATACAGCCGACAGAAGTAATAACGGATTTAAAAACACCTTTCTTTCCTGATAAATAAATACATATCAGTAATACGGCAACAGCCAGAATGTCATAAACCCACCAGAGTTGTACTCCCATAAAATATATGTACAGACAGTTTTCCGACTGCCATACTTCCTCCTTTCATAAAAATATCAGCTTTCATAATCAATTCTGTCAATTTTATTATAACCTTTAAGGAAAATATACTCACTGCTTCTCACAAATCCCGTATATGAATCTGATACGACAGCTTTGGAACGAAGTTTTCCGCTGAAATCATATGCACGTATTTCCTCTTTACACATCACATATGCAAGCTGGTCGTGTACTGCCACATCAACTGCCCGCTGTCCAAGGTCAATTACAAGAGGTTCTGTAGCTCCTCCTTTGAAAAGTACCATAATATATTTACGCCTGTCGTCGTTATTTATGATTACGGCAGACATTCCGTCACTGCTTGCCCCTCCTTTAAGGTCTCCGTCATAGCAGTAATATGAGCTTATCTGTCCGTTTTCGTTTATATATCCGCAGGCATCAATACCAAGAACAAAAGCACCGAGATTATATCCGAAAACGTCAAGTCCTGCCGTGTCAATGCCCGGAGAAGTCCACTGTGCGATACTTTCGCTGAAATCAATCTTCTGAACGGCAGTTGTAAGAGAACCGTTTTCAGCCATTATATAGCTTATAACACAACCACTGCTTTCATTTATAAAGCTTAGGTCATTAACACGCTCCATACACCTACGTTCATAAATAAGACTGCCTTTTTTATCATATACAAACATTTCACAGTCATAGTTATCAGACGTTGTGACAACTGCCGTATATCCCTCGGGGCTTATTCTCGCAAACATTATATTATTGTCAAAATGTTTTTCGTATAAAATGCCTTCTTCGTCCTCAATACAGAAATCGTCGCCACCGTGTTCATAAATCAACGCCCTTCCGCTGTCTGCTCTCAGTACTGCATTAGTATATGCGTGCTGACGCTTTCTCATTAACGTACCGTCGGAATTGTAAAAGAAAATATGAACATCACTAAGTACAATAAGCTTGTTCTGAGTCTGACTTAGCTGATAATTATATTCTCCACTTATATCTATAGGAAAATTTCCATCAGCAAGAAGTCCGGAATTAATTATTGTCTTGTATTGCTGTCCTATTCCTCTCATCTTTGAAAGCCACATATCCCTTGTAAAGTACAAACCCGCAGCTATTGCCGCAACAAGCAGAAATATAAGAAATTTCACACGCTGTTTTTTCTTTTTCTTACGGTTCTTAATTTCAACTATATCGTCTGCGTCATAAATCGGCACTTAATATCCCTCCTCATCTGAAAATCTTCTGTTCTCACATAAATATTTCTTCTTCACTGTAAAACACCCTGTTAAGATAAAGACCGTGTGCCACAGCTGTTCTTCCTGCTTTAAGACGATTTTTAGCGGAAAGAATTTCAGGAATATTATCAGGCGAAATTCTCTTTTCACTTACGTCTATAAGAGTGCCTGCAATAATCCTAATCATATTATACAAAAAACCGTTGCCTTTTACAAGCATTATCACCGTATCACCATAATTTTCTATTTCAAGAGAATAAATAGTCCTTACAGTTGTTGAAACATTTGTACAGTCAGCACAAAACGATGCAAAGTCATGAGTTCCGACAAAGTATTCAGAAGCCTTTCGGACTGAATCAATGTCCAGTTTTCTCCTGTAGTGGAACATCAAATCAGGTGCAAACGGATTTTTGGATTCACTGCAATGAATCTTGTAAATATATTCCTTGCCTTTGCAGTCAAATCTTGCATGAAAATCAGGCGGAACGTCCTCACAGCTTAAAATTGATATATCGTCGGGAAGTTCTCCGTTTGTACCCCTTACAAATCCTCTTGTACTGATTTTGCTTTCCGTACGTACATTAAAACAGAACTGATTTGCATGGACTCCCGTGTCAGTCCTTGAACAGCCTGTTATGCATACAGGTTCATTCAGGACTTTTGAAACGTGTTTTTCAATAACCTCCTGAACTGTTACGGCGTTATTCTGTCTTTGAAAACCATGATAATTAGTCCCCCTGTAAGCTGTCATCACTTTCAGATTCCGCATTTTCAGCCTCCGTTTCATTTATATTTATCTGAATATCTTCAGATATTTCTTCGTTGTCAGTTTCACTTTCGGACAAATCCTGCTGACTCCTTTTCTTCTTCCTGCGTTTTATATCAAAGAATACTACCGCACCGCATAATAACATAGCCGTACATGATACCGCAATACCTGCCACAAGACCCTCGGGTGTATATTTAAGTTTTATACTATGCTGTCCTGCACCGAGTTTAACACCGAGCATGGCACTTAAAACTTCTGTTGTTTCGGCTTCTTCACCATCAACATAAACCGTCCAGCCCTTTTCGTAAGGAATTGAAAGAAACATCATACCATCATTCAGAACATTTATATTACCTGTTATTTCAGTGTCACTGAATGAAGTTATTTCAAGCTGTTCGTCTGCGAGATTATTGTAAGCTTCTTCAAAAATATCCTTTTTCAGTGCATATACCATAAGCCTGTAACTACCCGACGAACTGTCACTTTTTGCAAATATTTCAACAGTTGAAGTACTGCCTTTCTGTCCGTTGCCCATAGGAAATACAATGGGATAATCTTCAACTGATACATCACTGTCAACAGTAACATTATCACATTTTACATTCAGCTTGTCACAGCCTCCGTTTGTTGCATAACCGTACAAATATGCATTTTCCACACCGTCATAACTGTAAACTGAACTTGATACCAGATTCTGATTTTCACGTGTAAAAGAATAGTTACCGAAACCGCTCTTTTTAACTTCCATATTCTTATAATCAACAAGTGCAACGGGCTGAGCGGTAAAACAACCTTCAACTCCTGTGGCAAGCTTAATAATGGTGTTCTGATATTCAAACGGATTCGCAGACGGTTTGCCTGATATATTCAGAATGTCGTCATTCATCATGAAACCAAGTGAAAGCGGATAATTATTCTTATAAAGATAAACATTATCTGTTTCCTTTTCCGTACTGAGTGACATTTCCTCACTCTGCAATGCACCTTTTTTGGAAATAATATATTTCAGTCCGAAAATTGAATTAAATACAGGAGTAGAAATACGGTAATAATATCTGTTTCCTGCCTCAGACGCATAAATTCCCATACGTTTCATGAATTTCGTTACGGAAACGTTTGCGGCAGAAGAAAATTGTGAAATACCGTAATAACCATAAAGTGAACTATCATTCAGTGTATAGCTTCCTGTCATTTCGGTTCTGTAAAAAAGACTGTCATCATTTTCGTCGGCATATGAAAGAAGGCTCTGCACCTGTTCATTTTTGTCGGGATAAGAAGTATAACTCGACGTATCAACCGTCTGCACACCTATACAGGCGTTTCCGACAAGTTCAAATCCAAGCACACAGGCAAGTCCTATACTTGTAACA
>CAMWGS010000047.1 GCA_947173865.1 uncultured Ruminococcus sp. | reverse complement strand
CTATAAAATCTTCCAAACATCTCGATTTTTCATGTTTTATTAAAACATCAAGCATTATACCATATTGGTCTACATTTAATCGGCGTATTTCCTCAGGCTCATTTGATGATAGACTTTTCTGATTTAATGTATTGACTTTCGCATTTACTGGATAATTCTCTATATTAGATATAACAGAATATTTTTGTCTAATTTCGTTATCCAATATAATTTCATAATCAGAATTATAATTTTGAGTATCATAACAATAGCGATACAAAACGTTATTGACTCTTTCATAATAGCCTAGAGCCTCTATATCGTCTTTTGTTCCCTTAAGGCTCATAATTCTCTTTGCATCTTCAACTAAATCTTTCTTAAAATATAACATTTATGCTCTCCTTATTTATAGACTAACAATTTCTGATACATCTTCATCAACTCCGCCACACATTCGCTCTCAGTTATCTTCCTGTTCAAGCCGTAAGCCGACATTACAGCAAAGTTATTCGCCTGATGTGCCTTGTGTAATTTAGGTGGCATAGTGAGTTTGTCATAGAGGTCAGCAAGCGATAGCATTCTTTTGATAAATCTTTTTAAAAATATCTATTCTAGTTCACAGTTAGGTTTTTCCATGTCATATATCAGAAACTCACTGAAATTACAGGTAATAAGCCATCTCAGATGCTTAGATACAGGCAGATTAGTAATATATCTTTTAACCTGCTGAAACGGTGACAGAACAGAACCGTACGCCTGCTTTATGCCTTTTCTGAGGTCTTTACCCAGAGTTTTCTGCTCAATCATGACTTTAGTCGAATCTATGTAACAATCGATGAAATTAGTAGTTTCATCTTTGACACGCTTTTCAAATTCGAGAATTTTTTCAGGTTCTTGAACACCAAAAATTTCTCTCAAAAGCATAAACCAAAAACTTTGAGTATCACTCTTTTCATCACCCTTATTCTGCCAGTATTCAGCGAATTTTTTTGCTACATTTTTCTTTTCCTTATCAGTCATATCCACACCACCTTAAACCTATTAACTTAACTATTTTATTATACCATAAAATTCTTAAAAATACAATAGTTTTATTATTTTTAATATAAATAAAAAATCGGTATGCTCAATAAAGAACATACCGAATTGTTATATTTACATTATCTATTATTGATATACTACTTCTTTGAATAATCCACTGACAATGATAATCCTGCAATAGAACCATCTTTCAACTTATAAGGAAAATATGTATTATCATCATCTACTTTTAAACTTACCTTTGAACTTTTATTAGTTCTGATAGAAGTCCCGCCCTCTACCCATATATTATGTTCACCGCCAACTATATTTATCGAATACTTTTTGCATTTTCCTGCTTTTATAGTGCCTATTTTTTCATCATCAATATACACAGTAGCATCATCATTATAGGAAAAGCTTTTACGTTCGTAATCTATTTCAATTACTATTTCATAAATTTTATTAATATCAGTTTCCTTATCTTTATCATTATTTACACATGAATACATTAAAGTTATAAAAACTAAAACTACAATAGCATAAATAATATTTTCTCTTATTTTTTCAATCATTAATCCTCACTCCAAAATTAATATGAAAAATAATCATCAAGCAAATTATCATTCAGAAAATCAGCACTTTCCAAAGGTTCGCCAGGAATATCATAATCAAAAAGCGATTCATCGCCAGAATCATAATAATTAGAGACTTCCAGAAGTAAATCATCATTCAATTTTATTTCAGAAGTATGCTGATAACCTGTATAACAAAAAGATATATAAATGCAATCATCACCTTTAGTTACAATTTCCTGAGATTCTCTGCTAAGACGTTCAAGTTTTTCTTCATCTTCGTCTTCAATGCTTACGTTTCCTCCTGATACACCGCAATCATAAATCTTATTATCCTTATAGGTATAAATTATATATTCAGCATTTTTTATATTTCTGCCTATATGAATAATCAGCTCGGGTATACCATCATTGTTTATATCAGTTATATAATATTCCCTATATGTAAAGTTATTTTCAGTATCTTCCTGATTGCAGGCATTAAGAACTTCCATATAATTATCTTCTATAGTATTATTATCAAAATTTTCTGTATTGCCAGAAGTATTTATTACATATTCTTCAAACTTTTCAGAAAGCATTTTATTAAGGTATTCTATATCAATATTTTCAGCATAATAATCGACCTTAATATCTGACTTCTTTTCTGAAAGCATATCAAAAGTACTCACAAAATCAGCTACTGCCTGAATATTCATCCTTGTATCAGTAAAGCCTTTTGAAACTTTTTCATAATTATACACACCTGATGTCAGCATAAGCACAAATGAAGCTGATTCTGTTTCATCATAACCTACCTGACAAAAACTTATATCAATTCCGCAGAATTTTACATCAAATCCGAAGTTTCCTCCTGATTTATAAACGTTACCTATATTATCAATCTTAATAGTTGACAGGTCAATAACAGTATCACTAAACATTTGAGCAGTCTCATATGGATTGCTCCAGCTCTCATAATTATAATCACCATACAATTGTGTAGACAGCATCGGCTGTATACAGGCAGTACAGAGAGAATCTGTAATTTCTTCATATCTTTCTTTAAAAGCAGGTTCACCAAAATCCAGTAAATTAGAATTGCCACAACCACACAAAACAATACCAAAAATAATAAACAGAGATAAAAGATTCTTTATTTTTTTCATTTTACCACCATTAACCATTTTGCATCCATTCATCAATATCATCAATTGTTCCACCTGTTGAAAGATATGCATAATATGAAAGTATCAAAGAAGCATCAACAGCATCTACCAGTCCATCACCGTTCATATCACCTTTTTTTGTACCTGTAGAAATAGATGGGTTTGTTGTTGGCTGTGTTGGTTCAACAATTGAAGACTGAGTACTTACATATGGTACATTAATAAGTGTAGGATATGGATATTCAGCATTCGGGTCAATCGTCCATATTTCGTCAAAATCAAAGTTATAAGCTGCTTGTGATTTTGCCTGTGCAGAAGTAAGACTTTTAACATCAGTATATTTCGAATCTGTGTTTTTACCGCCAGCCGTTATATTAGAATTGTCTTTTAAATAATAACATTGAACTAATTTGCGGTCACCACCGACAATTGCTCCTGTGTATGCATTAGCTGATTCACAGGTTATTTTACCTGTAGAATATGCTGCAACAACTTCTGCACGCATACCTCCACCTGAAACTGTATCATATTCCTGTGCTGTATAATACCCAACAGTTGTTCCTACATTAACTTTTGTATTACCAGTATTATTAACAGTAATATTAATATCACAGTCAACAATTCCTAAATCTAATATAGTTCCATATGAGACATATCCAAATAATCCTACAGATATCTCATTATCAGCACTTTCTGCAAATTCACTAACATCGCCATAGATATGCATATTTCTTATTTTATAGCCATTGCCATATAAATTCCCTTTAAATTCGTTATAGTAGCTGCCTATTGGCTCCCAACCATTCCCACTATCCCATTCACCGCCAGGAGCGGTTTCTGACATATCAATATCATTCATAAGAATATAATTTCCGCTCAAATCATTGCGCACAGCATAGAGGTCATTAATTGTATATATGCCAGTATATCCCTCTGGAACTGTATCATATACAGCCGCAGAAACTGTTATAGTTTCTTCCTGAATATTATTCACAGGAATTACAACACTGCTACCAATCAAAGCAGCAACCATTAAACAAACAATACTTCTCTTTTTCATATTCAAAATACTCCTTTATTAAAACTATTTTTATAAAAATTAACATTTTTATTTCATTATACCACAAGATTTTTTATTTGTCAACCCTTTAGACAACATTTTTTATACCCTAAATATATTTGAAGAAACATAGAATAAACGATACAATGGAGTAAATACTGCCTTTATGGCAGAAAAGAGGCATACTATGAAAGAAAACCGTGAAACCATATCAGTCATTATCGGAGAACGAATCCGTAAATTCCGCACAGAACAAAAGCTTAGTCAGGAAGAACTTGCATTCAATTCTGAATTACATCCCGCATATATCGGCAAGGTAGAACGTGGCGAAAAATGTCCTACAATTGAAACACTTTATAAAATCGCAAACGGCTTAAAAATTCCACTTCACAAATTACTTGATATATCATCAGGAACAGAAGCCAATGAGACTGATGCATTTCATCGCATACTGGAAGCACTTGATGGTCTTAGTGCAGATGAAATGCTGAAAATTGCTAAAATCGTAGAGCAGGTCACAGAACTGATGCATAATCATTCCTGATTGTTTCTTCCGAGTCCTCGTATTGCAAGTCAAAAATTTCATAAAGACGTACCAGGAGCAGAGCGTTATTTTCAGAAATATTTCTGATTTGTTCTGCTTTTTCGTGTTCCCCGATTTTATCAAGAAAGATTTCCAGTTCGCCGTTATAATAGCTGTAAATCAGTTCTTCAAGACTGAAACATCGTTTCAAATCTCCTAAAGTTTCGAGATATTCACCATTCATTAACATATTGTCACCTCCTGAAAACAGAATATCACAAAAAATCAGATAAGTAAACATAAAACAGTTCCGAAAAAAATAAAAAATTTCGGAACTGTTTTGTATTGACAATTATATTTTCAGGAATTTTTCTGCTGTCTGGAGCATTTTTTCTTGCAGTTCTCCTGCTGCATCTCCATATATCAGAAGTTCATCTTCGTTCATTGTTTCATAGTCCGCACGGCTCAGAATGTCGGGAAATGATTTCGGCATTACCGTCTGAATCTTTCTTTTCAGACTCATAGGGATATCTTCATTCGGCTCGCAGTTCATATAATACCATTCGCTCAACGGGGAGAGATTTGCAAAGCAGAAATCGCATAATTCCATATCCACATTATCTTCTTCATCAATGTAACTTCTTTGAAGATGGTCATACAGTTCCAGCTCGGACTGATAAAAATTGAAATTTTTGCCGTTGTCTTTGTAAATATTGTAGTCCTGATACTTAAACAGTGCTTTTAAATTCGGCATAAAATGCTCTCTTTTCTGTATCAGACCCGTTTTTCTGGCAAGTGCCGCAAAGATGATATACGGCTTGACACGTATCAGTTTTTCATCGCTGTTAATATATATTACCAAAGCATTCAGATTATCCTTGTAGACCGAATTTCCCACACTTTCATACAAAAAAGTATGCTGTATCGTCAGTTGATAAAGAAATTCTGTTTCTTCCGAATATTCGTTATTTTTTACTTTAATCGGCTTTTTAAGATATTCCAGCAATTCCTGATATTTTCTGATATTCTCAGACTGGGATTTCCAAAATTTCGTCAGTTCTCGTATCAGTTCCTGCTGATGAAGATAATTTCTGATTTTCTGTTCATCATCTGGGTCATGGTCTGTTCTTACGAGCAAACAAAAATCCGTCATCACACATAAATAAAGATACTGAAAATCAGGATTGTCAGGTTGCTGACTGATACGCTCCATAAGTTCATAACAGATTACAACAAGACTCTGACTGCTGATAGAATATTTTTCAAGTAAAGCATAAAACGTTTCTTTGAACTGCTTTGCCTGCTGAAGTGCTTCATCGAATGTAAGATGATTTCTTTTCAGCAACTCGTCAGTTTCTACATACTGGTCTGCCAGCTCATTGATATACTTGTATATTTCATAATCAATATCGTACATTACTAAATTCCTCTCAGCATCCTATCAAAGTCTCTTTTGATTCTTTCTCCATCCTCACTATCTAGGATTCTCATTTCATCAAGATGCAGATGAACTGATTCTCTCCATTGTTCATCATCCGATTCACTTGCAAGTGCAATCTCCAGCTTTCTGGTATGGAGTTCTTTGTCTTCATCATTATTTTCAATCCGTCTTATTGTACGTTTCGGAACAAGTTTATACATTCTCCATCATCTGCCTTTGTTACCATTATACATCATTGATTTGTAAATGCAAGTGTGAAAATCATTTTTTCCTGCTCCGTGATGCATCAAATCCGTTCCATATATACTCGTAAATTGCATCATATGGTTTTACTTTATGCAAATTTTTCTGTATGCCTTCCGATGTAATCTGTATATTTTCCATGACATAATCTCCTTAATGTTTTGGTATGGCTATTTCTTCAACCTTTTATAAACCACATTACCGATAGATTCCATAACCTGTTGCATCATTACTGAGTCAGAAAACATTTTTATAAAAAAATCTTCGTTTTGCTCGTAACGTGCTGCCATTTCGGGAAAATCCTTTGCAAACAGAAGCATAAATGTTTTGAAATCGTTATTCTGAGCATAGCTTTTCCACTTATCCTGAACGGCATAGTCATTCTCAATCTGGAGCAATACCTTATCCATTTCAGTAAAAGATGTACCATATTTTTCATTTATTTTATCAATAATAATAGTGAGTGGGTCTTTTTGCTTATCACATATGCCCGCTTCTCCTGTGATTGGAGTAAGACCTTCGCTGGTAGGTTCAAGCTTAATACTGCCATCAAAATCTTTTTCAAGTTTATAATATTCAAGCAGAACTTTACCATCAATATAAACCTTCTCAGAATCACCTCTTGGTAACATGATGCTGAGAAACTTTGCATAAATGCTAAACTTATGCAATCCCTTATCAAATAATCGGCAAACCTGAATAATGAAAGAATATATACGATTAAATCTTGAAATAGTGGATTTAAACATATCTTTTTTTCTGGTTCGAGTGCATCAAATCTGTCGAGAGCAGGCTGTATCTTAGCTTTAAGTTTACCTAAATCAGCATATTCTTGATTTTTAGCAGAATACCACACATTAGCAAAGCTGTTAATTTCAATCTGTTGATATACTCTGTACTCATCAAGTGTGTTTTTCAAATCATAAACAACATTCGGGTCGGTTTCCCTTTCCAAAACAGTTTCTTCATAATATGGCTCAAAAGCTTTCTGAATATCCTCTGCACTATTAACAAAATCAAGTACAAAAGTATCCTGTTTTCCTCGACAGGTACGATTAAGACGAGATAGCGTCTGAACTGCTTTCACTCCTGACAGCTTCTTATCCACAAACATTGTATGTAAGAGTGGTTCGTCAAAACCCGTTTGATATTTTTCTGCAACAATCAGCATTCCAAAATCGTCTGTATGAAAGGTCTCAGGCAAAGCATTTTCCCTGATTGCTTTTCCATCTTTGGTCTTATTGATTTTTTCTTCTGTATAAAATTCGCCGTTATCCTCAATTTCATTTGAAAATGCCACAAGTACATCAAGGTCGGTATATCCTTTTTCAGCAATCTGCTTTTTGAATTCCAGAACATAGCGTACAGCATGAAGTCTGGACGGTGTCACAATCATGGCTTTTGCCTTACCTCCGATTTTATATCTTGTAATATTTCGGAAATGTTCAAGCATTATTGCCGTTTTCTGTGATATATTGTGTGGATGCAAGGTTTCATAATTTCGTATTGCCTTTATACCTACTGTCGTATAAAACTCAGGATTATCAGGGATGGTCTTGGCAATTTTATAGTACATTTTATATGTCATATAATTTTGTAGGACATCAAGAATAAAGTGTTCCTCTACTGCCTGACGCATAGAATAAATATGGAACGGATGATACTTTCCATTCTCATCACGAGTGCCAAACATCTGCAAAGTCTTGTCCTTTGGTGTAGCAGTAAATGCAAAGAAAGACATATTATCATGACTTCCATGTGCTGCAAGTTCATCAAGAAGTTTATCTTCATCATCCTTACGCTTGCTTTCGTCCTCATATTCAAATTCTGCAATTTCTTCAAGAGTCTTTTCCGTATCAGCTAAGGCACGTTTTAGCTTTTTGGCTGCGTCACCTGTCTGTGAAGAGTGTGCCTCGTCAACAATAATCGCAAAACGCTTGTTTCCTGAATTTACCTCTTTATAGATAACTGGGAACTTCTGCAAAGTAGTAATAATAATGCCTGTTCCTGCCTCAATAGCTTCTTTCAGCTGCTGTGCATTCTTGTCGATTTTCTGCACAACGCCCTCAACATGGTCAAACTGATAAACTGTATTTTGTAATTGACTGTCAAGCACACGTCTATCGGTAACGATAATGACTGATTGAAATATTTTTTCGTTGTTGTCATTATGCAGTCCTGAAAGACGGTGTGCAAGCCACGCAATAGAATTGGACTTCCCCGACCCTGCACTATGCTGAATCAGATAATTTTTGCCTGAACCGTTTTTCTTTACATCTGCAAGTAATTTGGTTACAACGTCAAGCTGATGATAACGAGGGAAAATCATTCGTTCAGATTTTATAGTTCCCTTTTCGTCACGTTCAACCTGAAAGTGCAAATATTTATGTATAATCTCAAGCAGACGGTCTTTACAAAGAACCTGCTCCCACAGATATGCCGTATCATAGCCGTCAGGGTTAATAGGATTACCTTTTCCACCCACATTTCCAGCACCGTTTGAACCTTGATTGAACGGCAGAAAGTATGTATTTGCACTCTCTAATTTTGTAGTCATATAAACGTTAGAGAGGTCAACTGCAAAATGCACAAGTACCCTGTTTTTGAACTCAAATAAAGCGTCTTTTGTTGCTCGGTCAAACTTGTACTGTTTTATTGCATTATCCGTATTCTGTCCTGTAAACTGGCATTTCAGTTCCATTGATACAACGGGAATACCATTTATAAAAAGTACAATATCAATGCTATTTTCATTTTGAAGTGAATAATGCAGTTGTCTTGTGCAGTGCAGAATATTTGCGTTATACTGTACCATAGTAGTAGGATTGATAGTCGTTTCAGGCTTAAAAAAAACCGCACGGAACTTAATTCCCCTATCGGTAAAGCCCTGACGGAACACTTTCAGCAGTCCCACCATTTTGACTTCACGACAAAAGCGGTCAATAATCTGTTTTTCGCTGTCTACACCATAAATCTTTTGAAAACGCTCCCATACTTTCGGCTGACTCTTCTTGATAAAGGTAATGAATGTATTCACATCAAGGGCAAGTTTTCTGTCAAAGGCTTTCGAGTCACCCTTTATATAGCCGCCTTTTGTGGTGAGATATTCTTCAATGTCCTGTTCAAAACGTTTTTCTTTATAGTCGAAGTCTGACACGGCTAATCCTCCTAATGTTTCACAACAATAACTCTGATTTCATCACCAGAATTTTCAATATCACGTTTAAATTCAATTTCATCTCTTATAAAACCTAAATCATAAACAACAAACAACTGTCTTTTATACTCCTTGCTATATGCGGTAATATCAGCATTAATTTCTTCGATAACTTTAGACCTCCTGTTTTCTTTTAATAATTTAACTTCAATACATAAGCCTAACTTGTTAACAATGAAGTCAGGAATATATTCCTTACCTGAAAACTCAAATTTTCCAGATTCACGGTCATAATCAATTCCCTTGTTCCAGCCTCTTCCAACAAAAAGCATTTCAATCGCATTCTGTACATCTTTTTCCTTTGCAGGTTGTTCAAACATGACAGTTCTAAGTTTTGTTTTTAAAAAATTTTCTAAATTGCTATATTCATCATTTGCAAAATCAATTTCATTTTCTAATAATGAAATTAATATATCTGTGTATACCACTACGCTTTCTATAATCGCTTTTTGCTGTGGCCATAATGTATCTGCCCATCCGTTCATTGTATCCACATTATAGGCTCGAATTTTTTCAGATGATAAGTCAATTATTTTTGAGACTTGATAGGCAAGATTTGTGTATTCTTCAGCATATGTTTTAAAAGCAGAGTATCTGCCACTTTCTATAGTAGCAGTCTCATTTAGTGTCCGTATCATGTTATCTTTCAATGCTGAACACCTAAACAATATCATTTTAATATTCTTAGTTCTTTCAATATTCATAAAGTTACATCTCCTTCTTCCCCGTCACGACCTCATAAATGAGGGATTTTTTATATTCTGTGAGTTTTTCAATGAGTGCCTGTTTTTTGGTGATTATGGAATCAATACTTGATGACAGCTTACCAAGGGTTTCCAAAGAGGTAATCTGATAATCAGGAGATGGAATAATAATAGAAATTTGTGATAATAACACCTGATTGATATTGCTAATATTTGAACCTTGACTATATTTTTCGAGTTGTTTCCTGAAATACGGACTTCTGAAAAAATATAAAAGGTATTTATCATCAATCAAATCTGTTCTTGTGTTGCGAAATCTTATACAAAAACCACTGTATGTCAATGCAAAATCAATATTTTCTACCATAACAGCACGTCCTACAAGTTCCTTGCTGCCATTTGAACGAACAAAGACTATATCTCCATTCTCCAAGAGATATTCCTGTGGAATTTCTTCGGTGATGATTATTTCCGAAAACATTTCTTTCTCATTTAAAATAAAGTAGTCCTTAAAATCGCCTACTCCTAAAAATTTTACTTTATTGCCTTCTAAAGTCATATTGAAATTCAATCCATTTTTCATTGAGGAAATACGTCCTAAATGACATTCAATACCATCAACATTTGTTACAATTTCATTTATCCTTGAAAGTTTATAATCTTTCAACTTTTCAATGATTTTCTGCTGTTTTGATATAATAGTGTCTATTTTTGTGCATTTTTCGTCAAGGTAGGCAGAGATTTTTTTTTGTTCTTCAAGTAACAGATAAGGAAAGATAAAATTCATAAGCTTACTTTTGCTTACCCCACCAATCAAGCCTGAAATATTAAACCTAAATTCTTCCTCATAATGAGGAGAATTTAAAATATAATAC
>CAMWGS010000046.1 GCA_947173865.1 uncultured Ruminococcus sp. | reverse complement strand
ATGTGCCTGTTTTACGTTATTCTGAATGGAGCTTGTGACGGGACTCGAACCTGCGACCTGCTCATTACGAATGAGCTGCACTACCAACTGTGCTACACAAGCAGATAAAAATTTACTATAATATTTTATCACATAAATTACGATTTGTCAAGAGATTTGATATAATTAAAATATCAAACATTTTATCAAATCCTTTTTATAGTACCTTTTTGATTTTTTCTTTCCGTTAACATTAATGTAGTAACAAAATTCTTTTCTTTTTGAATGTCATACTATTGCATATATTTTTCCGATAACATTAGTATGATTTACAGGTGATACAATTTCGTCATAAATAAATTCCGGAACATTGTCTATAAATTTAATTTTATTTGCAGGTACTTTTATATTCTGCATCGGTTTTGGAATAACGGTGTTTTCATAATCATATTCAACTATATGCTGAAAAAGTTCCGATACTGAAATATCAAGACATATCCCCCACATTTAATTATTATTCTCCTTGTTCATATTTTCAACAAAATCAATACTTTTCGCTGTCATTTCAACCCATGAGGGACGAAAACCGCTTCTTAATGCATTACGCACAGACTTTATATTAGACCATGCCGCACAGTAAAAAGGTACTTTATCTCTTTTAAGAGTTTCAAGTGCAAGCCGTGACGTAAGAGCCTAAGCAATACCCTGTCGGCGATATTCAGGAAGTACGTCTATACCAATCTGCCACATACTTTCACAATCAGCGGAACAACCTGCCAGTCCGACAAGCTTGTTTCCGTCGTATGCCCCTACACCTAAAATATCAAGTTCCTTTCTTTTTTCACAAAGGGCATTGCTCCACTGTTCCGTATACAATTCGGAAAAATCATTCTTATCAAGTAATTTAAGTTCATACGGACAATCAAGAATTTTCAGGCAATTCAAATCAGGAAGAAAATATTCCGCCATAAAACAAATACGCAGACCTTTTTCTTCAAGTTTGTCATTAAGTACGTGCATATTAGGTGTTTCAAAACAATGCTCTGTTTTGAAACTGTTGACATAATCAGACACAATCCCCCTGCAATTTTCCGAAACAGACGCAACTATGTTATTACCGTATGAAATCATATGACATTCAAAAGGAAGCTCAAGATACTTTCTTGCCCCATTATTATTTTCCGAAATTACAATAACATTATTGTCGCAGAGAAAATCATCTTTATTACAGCCTGCGTCAATGGCAGACTGTCGCAGAGCAGTTTCAAGTATGTCTTTATTTGTAAGATTCATAATATTCACGTCCGTTTTCAGAATTTAATTATATTTTACCCCAAAAAACAATATATGTCAATAGCCATGACAAAAATATATCTATTGTTTTTTCGTTTCAGCTTGACAAAATTTTATTTTTACACTATAATTATTATATACAATTTCACAATAAAATGAGGTGATTTAATTTGTTGAAAAAGATAATTTCATCTGTAATCGGAACAGCAATAATATACGGTATTTCGGCAACATCTTATGTAAATGCAGTCAGTACGGAAATATCGGTAAAAAATATAATCGACGAACAGCAGACTCACAAGGCTACCACTATAGAATCCCCCGACCTTATACCCGTAAACGAAAATATAATTAATCTTGACGACAATATAATAAAAATCATGATTGACCCCGGACACTACGACCATTATAACCAGTCTCCCGTATATTCACCGTACTGGGAAAGTATAATGACATGGAAACTCTCGAATTATCTTCAGGAAGAACTTCAGGCACTGGGAGTACACGCCGACCTGACAAAAAATTCCCTCGAAGAAGACCCCGCCCTTAACGACAGGGGTTTCAGTTCAAAAGGCTATGACTTCTTCATATCAATGCACAGCAATGCAGGTGCTTATGAAAGTATGGACCAACCGCTTGCCTTTGTATATCAGCAGCTTTCATGGACAACAATAGATGATACAAGTGCAGAACTCGGCGGACTTCTTGCGGAAAAAGTTTCCGAAGTAATGCAGACAAATCAGAAAGGTGCTATAGCACGCAGAGCAGGCACGGGTGACTGGGATAGAAACGGCGTTATTGATGACGAATGGTACAGCGTTCTTTTCGGTGCAAGGTATGTGGGAACTCCCGGTATACTTCTTGAACACTCTTTCCATACAAACTACAGAGCTACTTTGTGGCTTTACAATGACGATAATCTGAAAAAGCTCGCAAAGGAAGAAGCGGAGGTCATATACGACTATTTCAGCAGTATAAAACCGCAGGAACTGACTTACGGCGATATAAATAACGACGGTCTTATTGATACGGTAGACGCTGCACAGATTCTTGTATGTTATGCGGAACTTTCGGCTAACGGAAAAACAACTTTCAGTGAAAGGCAGAAAACAGTTGCAGACGTAAACTCTGACGGTCTCATTGATTCCGTTGATTCTTCCGCCGTACTGTCATTCTATTCCCATCTTTCGACAAACGGCACTGAAACAGATATAAAAACATGGCTCGCAAACAACTGAATACAAAAAAATATATTTTCCTCTCTTTTACGGAGAGGTTTTTATATTATTATTTTTGTGCATAATGCTATAAATGTGAAAAGATTATTGTAAAATACGGCAGATTCTATTGACACACCGTCCTCTATTTGCTATAATTGCTTTATAGCGTCACCAGTAAAAAATAAAGGAGACACCCGCTCTTTTCGGGCGGAATAAAAATATGACAAACAAAAAAGACCGATACAAAAGAATTATTTCATTCGTTTCTGCGGTTTTTCTTCTGGGCATCCTTACTGGAATGTTTGCTGTTGTATGGTATAAATATTACAGCGAATCAATTGTACTGCCGTTTTACCGTCGTGGAAACTGGGTTCTTATAGGCATATACTGTATACTGATAATTCTTTTTTTCAAGGCATACGGGGGATTCAAGCTCGGTTACCTGAAAAAGACGGATATGCTTTATTCACAGCTTATTTCTATGGTTTGTGTAAATGTCGTTGCATATTTCATGATAAGCCTTATCGGGCGTGACTTCATGGCGTTTGTTCCGATTCTCAACCTAACCTTTACGGATTTCGGAGTTATAGCAGTTTGGACAATTCTGACGGGAAGGCTTTATTTTCTTATATATCCCGCAAGAAAACTGATTATACTCTACGGAAGCAGACAGGCGGCTTCACTTGTCCTGAAAATGAGCCAGCGTGTTGACAAGTACATGATATGCGAATCAATAAGCGTTTCCGAACCGCCCGAAAAGGTAAAGGAACTTATTCTGAAATATGAGGGTGTGATAATCTGTGACATTCCCGCAGACCAGAGAAACAAATACCTTAAATTCTGCTTTGAAAAATCAGTACGTGCGTATATAGCCCCGAAAATTTCCGATATTATCATAAGAGGCGGTGACGACATACGCCTTTTTGATACTCCCTTACTGCTTTGCAGAAATTACGGTCTTAACTTTGAACAGCAGTTTTTCAAGCGGATTTTTGATATAGTTTTCTCTGCAACGGCACTTGTATTTCTTACACCGTTAATGCTTGTTTCCGCAGTTGCCGTAAAACTGTGCGACGGCGGTTCTGTATTATACAGGCAGAAACGTCTTACAATAAACGGCAGGGAATTTTATGTATACAAATTCAGAAGCATGATAACCGACGCTGAAAAAAACGGCATAAAACTTGCTTCCGAACATGACGACCGCATAACGCCTGTCGGAAAAATCCTCAGAAAATTCCGTATAGACGAACTTCCTCAGCTTTTCAATATACTGAAAGGCGATATGTCGGTAGTAGGACCACGCCCCGAACGTCCCGAACTTACTGAAATATATAAACAGCAGATGCCCGAATTTGAGTTCCGTCTTAAAGTAAAGGCAGGACTGACAGGCTATGCACAGGTAACGGGCGTTTATGATACTTCACCATATGACAAGCTGAAAATGGACCTTATGTATATAGAAAACTACTCTTTCCGCATGGATTTGCAGATAATTCTCATGACTGTAAAAACCATGCTTTTTCCTGCAAAGAACAATGCGGAAACAGATGAAGGTCGTATTTCGGCACAGCAGAACTTAAACAAAGAGGAGAACAACGACAAATGAAAATTACAGCAGTTATAATGGCAGGCGGAAAAGGTGAACGTTTCTGGCCGAAAAGCAGAACTTCACACCCGAAACAGTTTCTTTCACTTACAGGTGACGGTGAAACAATGATTCAGAAAACAGTAAAACGAATAAGTCCGATTGTTCAGACGGAAGATATTTTCATAGTGACAAACGAGGAATACCGAAATCTTGTAAAGGAACAGTTACCCGAAATTCCCGACGAAAACATTCTTGCAGAACCGTATGCACGTAATACAGCTCCGTGTATAGCTTTTGCTTCGGCAATGATAAAGCGTAAATATGAAAATGCAGTCATGCTTGTTCTGCCGTCGGACCATTTAATCAAATACGAAAATATCTATACAAGAACTCTCTGCAACGCCATTGTCAAGGCTACCGAAGACAACAATCTTGTAACGATAGGTATAACGCCGTCGTATGCGGAAACAGGCTACGGATATATAAATTTCGGAGAAGAATCGGGAAATGCCTACAAAGTGGAAAAGTTTGTTGAAAAGCCCGACCTTCGCACAGCAAAAAAATATCTCTCGTCAGGAAAATATCTCTGGAACAGCGGGATGTTTGTATGGCAGGTTTCGGCTATTGAGGAATGTTTCAGGAACTTCATGCCCGAAGTTTATACAGGTGCGGAAAAAATCGGTGAGGCTTTCGGAACGGACAGTTTTGAAACGGTTCTTGAAAGTGAATACAAAGCTTTTCCGTCGGAATCAATTGATTTCGGCATCATGGAAAAAGCATCCGACATATACACAATACCCGGAAGTTTCGGCTGGGACGACGTTGGAAACTGGCTTGCCGTCGAGAGAATCAACGAAACCGACGACAACCGTAACTATATCGAGGGCGACGTTATAGCCGAAAACTGTGAACGCACCACAATATGTGGTGGAAAACGTCTTGTTGCCGCTGTAGGCGTTGAGGATATTATTATTGTAGACACAGACGACGCAGTCCTTGTATGCTCAAAGAACAACACTCAGGACGTAAAGAAAATTATCGCACGTCTTAAGGAAAACAACCGCACAGAACTTATTTAGATAAAACAAAGGAGACTTATTTATGAAAAATGCACTCATCACAGGTATAACAGGTCAGGACGGTTCTTATCTTGCCGAACTCCTGCTCGAAAAAGGCTATAATGTTTACGGTATATGGAGACGTAAGGCCACCGTTGACTATGGCAACATTGAACATCTCAAAGACAATGTAAACCTCATCTATGCCGACATGACAGACCCCGTTTCCTTGATATCCGCAATGAAAATCTCTCAGGCTGACGAAGTTTACAATCTCGCAGCACAGTCCTTTGTTGCGACAAGCTGGGACACTCCTCTGAGTACCGCCGAAATCGACGCTTTAGGTGTCACAAATATGCTCGAAGCTATCCGCATAGTGAAACCCGAAGCTAAATTCTATCAGGCTTCAACTTCTGAAATGTTCGGACTTGTTCAGGAAATCCCGCAGACCGAAACAACACCTTTCTATCCCAGAAGTCCTTACGGCGTTGCAAAGCTTTACGGTCACTGGATTACAAAGAACTACCGTGAAAGCTACGGACTTTTCGCCTGCTCGGGTATTCTGTTCAATCACGAAAGCGAAAGACGTGGTGTTGAGTTTGTAACAAGAAAAATCACAAAGTCAGCAGTTGAGATAAGTCTCGGACTTAAAGAGTGCGTTGAACTCGGGAACCTCGATTCAAAGCGTGACTGGGGACACTCAAAAGACTATGTAAAGGCTATGTGGCTTATGTTACAGCAGGACAAACCCGACGACTATGTTATTGCCACAAATGAAACACGTACAGTCCGTGAATTTGCTGAAACTGCTTTCCGTCATGCAGGAATCGAAATCGAATGGCAGGGTCAGGGAATTGACGAAATCGGCATAAACAAGGCTGACGGAAAGACTGTTGTAAAAGTAAACAAAAAATTCTTCCGTCCCGCAGAGGTTGACATACTTCTTGGAAATCCTGCAAAAGCCGAAAAAAATCTCGGCTGGAAACGTGAGATTTCTTTCTCACAGCTCGTTGAAAGAATGGTTAAAAACGACATGGATTTAATCAAGTCGGGAAAACGAAAATACTATATAACTTTGCAGGATATACAGCAACACTCTTAATTATTTGTAGACTGATATATATTGTCTATAAATCAGAAGGAATAAAGACATTTTTGAAAAATACATGGAAGATTTTTCTTGTTTTATTTATAATTGTCACAACACTCCTTTATGCACTGGTTTTTGACGGCAGTGACATACCGTTTTTAGTATCTTTTATGGGTGCATTCGTGATTCTTTTTCTTAAAAATGTTAAAGACACAATAAAATTTTCAAGACAATTCAGTTATCTGAAAAAAACCGGATTTTTCACAGATGATAACAGAAGCCGTAAGATATACGAATATTGTCGCAGAACAACACACGCAAATATATTTTTTGTCTTATTGTCGGGAGCATGGCTTGTTTACCTGATAATTAGTCTCACGGGGGGGATTTGATTTGAATATAACTTTTGACGCTGTTCCGATAATCGCCGATAAAATCACGGGAATAGGCTGGTGCGAAGTCGGACAGACACAGACGGTTGCAAAACTTTTCCCCGAAAATAATTATGAATACAGTTTCTTTACAAGCGGAAAAAATGAACGTACCGAAAAAGCACGTAGTTTTGCAGGAAACAACATAACTCTCAATTATTCGGACTTTTCGGGATATCTGTACAGAGCCGTTTCAACTTTTCTGCCCGTACCGTACTCGTTCTTTTTCGGAAAAAATTCCGATATAACACATTTTTTCAACTATATAGTACCACCCTTTGTACATGGGAAAAAAGTCGTTACGGTTCATGACATGGTGTACAAAGCTTTTCCCGAAACTGTAAGAGGTCGCACAAGATTCATGCTTGAAGCAGGTCTGAAAAAGTCAATGAAACGTGCCGACATTATAGTGACTGACTCAGAATTCTCAAAAAGGGAGATTATCAGATATTTTCCCGAATATACCGAAAAAATACGTGTAGTGCCGTGCGGTGTGGACTGTGAGAGATTCAGACCGTGCAAAAATCCCGAAACAATTGACAAAGCAAAGAAATCCCTTGAAATAGAGGGGGATTATTTTCTGTATGTCGGGACTATCGAACCACGCAAGAATTTAGTCCGCCTGATAAGAGCCTATAATGTTTTCACACAACACGTAAAGAATCCGCCTAAACTTGTTCTTGCAGGTGCTAATGGTTGGCTTTACGATGATATTTTTGCACTTGTGAAAAAGCTGAGACTTGAAAAACAGGTAATTTTCACAAAGTACGTGCCGTCAGAATATATGACACCGTTAATTTGTGGTGCAACGGCATTTGTTTTTCCGTCATTGTATGAGGGCTTTGGAATGCCACCGCTTGAAGCTATGGCTTGTGGTGTACCTGTCTTAGCATCGGGTGAAGCTTCACTACCCGAAGTAACGGGAGACTGTGCCGTTATATGCGACGCATACTCCGTCAGGGACATTGCAAAGGGACTTTACAGGCTTTATAAAAGTCCCGATTTGCGAAAAAATTTAAGCCGTCGTGGTCTTGAACGTTCAAAAATGTTCACGTGGGAAAAATCTGCCGAAAAGCTTTATGAGGTCTACAGGGAGCTTGCTGATGAATAGAAAAATCCGTATACTTGAAGTAAACAAGGCTTATTTTCCGCATACGGGCGGTATTGAAACACTTGTGAAGCAATATTCCGAAGAACTCGGAAAATACAGAAATATCGAAGTGCGGACACTTGTATGCCGTGACGGTCGGGGAAAAACATACTTTGAAAACATAAACGGCGTAAAACTTATCCGTGCAGGAAGTACAGGGACATATTTTTCATGTCCGCTGTCGTTGTCATTTCTCAGTCTTTTCCGTAAGATGTCCGAAAATGCCGACATAGTTCACATACACGTACCTTTTCCGCTTGCCGATTTGGCGTTGCTTCTTTCGGGGTACAAGGGAAAAGTTATAGTATCGTGGCACAGCGACATAGTAAAACAGAAAAAGCTTCTGATGTTCTACAAACCTCTGCTTAAATATCTGCTTGACCGTGCCGACTGTATTCTTACCGCAACTGAGGGACATATAAACGGCTCTGAATTTTTGCCAAAATACCGCTGTAAATGCAGAATACTCCCCTATGGTCTCAATACCGAAGAATATATTAACATTCAGAAAACTCAGTTTCTTAAGGAAAAAGCAACAAATCCCGACTGTATAAAGATATTTTTCACGGGACGGCTTGTCTATTATAAGGGCGTTGACGTGCTTATAAAAGCAATCCGCAGGGTCAATTATAACTGTGAATTATTTATAGCCGGAACGGGTGTTCTTGAAAATGAACTGAAAGAAAAAGTATGTAAATACAATATTTCGGACAGAGTACATTTTTTGGGCTTTCTGCCCGAAGAACAGCTTAAACAGGCTTATGCGGACTGTGATATATTTGTACTGCCGTCGGTGGAAAGAAGCGAGGCTTTCGGCATAGTACAGCTTGAAGCCATGATTTACGGAAAACCCGTAATAAATACACGTCTGTCGTCGGGTGTGCCTTATGTGAGTATTCACGGAAAAACAGGTCTTACGGTTCAGCCGAAAAAACACAGACAGCTTGCGGAAGCCATTGAATTACTTTGCAGGAATAAGAATGTCCGTAAAAAGCTCGGAAAATCCGCACATGAAAGAGTTATGACGGAATTTAATGAAAAAATAATTATAAAAAGACTTTACAGAATATTGTCAGGTGAGGTGAATCTATGAAAGCACTGATTATAGGTGCAGGCGGATTTGTCGGCGGTTATCTTATAAGGGAACTCAATAATTACGGTTATGAAGTCCACGCAACACATCTTCCGTCTGAAAGTATAAAAGACGACTGTTTCCGTCACGTACTTGATATAATGCGGAAAGACGATATATCAAAGCTTATAAATAAAATACAGCCTGATATCGTATATCATCTTGCGGCACAGAGTTCCGTTGCGTTATCATGGAAAAAACCACAGCTTACCGCCGAAATAAACATAATCGGTTCAATAAATGTCATGGAGTCACTCCCCGACAATACAAGACTTATTCTTATAGGTTCGGGAGAAGAATACGGCTTTATACGTGAAAATGCCTGTCCGATAAAGGAAAGCGAACCGCCTGAACCTGCTAATATATATGCCGTTTCAAAAGTCTGCACGGGAATGATTGGCAGAATATATCATCGTGCATACAACAAGGATATTATAATTGTGAGGGCTTTCAACCATTCAGGACCTGAACAGTCCGAAATTTTTGTTATATCGGACTTCTGCAAACAGATTGCGGAAATTGAAAAGGGTCTCAGACCTCCCGAAATATCAACGGGAAATCTATCTGCAAAAAGAGACTTCACCGATGTACGTGACATTGTACGTGCTTACAGACTTCTCGGAGAAAAAGGAATTTCGGGAAAAACCTACAATGTCGGACGTGGCAGAGCCGTAAGCATAGAATATATACTTAATACGGCTATCAGACTTTCGGAAGTAAAAATCGTCCACAGCATTGACCCGAATCGTCTGAGAGCTTCGGATATTCCGATTATAGAACCCGATGTATCGGAAATTTCAGATGATACAGGCTGGAAAGCTGAAATTTCCGTTGAAAAGACAGTTTCAGATACGCTTGACCACTGGCGTAAAAAAATTTAACAGAGAAAGGATAAAAAAGAAAAAATGTCAGATATGAAGCTTACAAACGCAAAGATGAAAACTTTTGACGGAGAAGAAAAGATTTCCGCTTTTCAGACTGCTGCTCGGCTTACAGATTTCGGTGAAAAACAGAACAACGCAAACACAATGCTTGCCGCCAACGTAAACGACCTTATAAAAAGAGTGTGTTTTCTTGAGGACCAGCAGGTGCAGATGACCGATACTCTGCACAGGCTTGCGGACAAGCACATTGAAGCAGTAAACAAGATTAATTCCGAACATTCAAACGCCATGAAAGCCGTTACTGCCGAACTTAAAGCACTTAAAGCAGAGCTTGACCGTGTGAGACTTGCTTCAAAATTAAACACAAGTGCCGTTGACCGACTGAACAAAGCAATTGCCATTGCAGAAAACAGTACAACCGATAAAAGTTCAGAATAAAATTTTTGTTTGAAATGTGAAATTTTCAATTTGACTATTGACTTTGTGAAAATTTTGTTATATTATATTAAGGACGGTAAAATACAGCTAATGCAGTAGTTGTTTCATCTGCTTTTGCAGTGCTTATTTTGACAAAATCAACGGAGATTTATGCCATGTGCTGTCTCCGTTTTCTTTATTTTTATGAGAAAGAAGGTGTGATAAATGGATATTGCAGAAAAACTTATGGAGGAACTTGAATGCCGTGTTGCCTTTACAATACCGGTTTTCGGCGGAATACCCGTTCCCGAATCTTGCGTAATAACATGGGTAATAATGGCGGTTTTGGTTCTTGCTTCGGTTCTGCTGGTCAGAAAACTTAAAACCGTACCTACAGGGGCTCAGTGCCTGCTTGAAATCGGCATAAACTGGATGAATAATTTCTTTCTGGAAATACTCGGTCCGAAAGGTAAAAAATACCTGCCCATTCTTGAAACGTTCCTTATATATATAGGAATTTCAAATATAATCGGACTTTTCGGACTCAGACAGCCGACAAAAGATTTAGGCGTTCCCGCAACA
>CAMWGS010000045.1 GCA_947173865.1 uncultured Ruminococcus sp. | reverse complement strand
ACCTTATATTATTACAAACATTAACCATAATTGCAAGTACTTTTTCCTATATTTATTTCTTTTCACAAATTTTTGTATATTATGCTACAAAATAACAACGGAATTTTTACTATTGAATATATGGTAATTCTTTCCGAAATGTGTTATAATAATTATAAGTCGGAAGGGTGCTTGTATTTTACCCTGTCCGGTAATGTTTAAAACTGGAGGTATATACCAATGGCAAATAAGTATTGTTACCTTTTCTCAGAAGGTAATGCCAACATGAGAGAACTTCTCGGCGGTAAGGGTGCTAACCTCGCTGAGATGACAAACATCGGTCTCCCTGTTCCGCAGGGCTTCACAATCACTACAGAGGCTTGTACTCAGTACTATGAGGACGGCGGTATCAGTGAAGAAATTCAGGCTGAAATCAACGAATATATCGTAAAAATGGAAGAAATCACAGGTAAGAAGTTCGGCGACAAGGAAAATCCACTCCTCGTTTCTGTTCGTTCAGGTGCAAGAGCTTCAATGCCCGGTATGATGGATACAATTCTTAATCTCGGTCTTAACGAAACTGTTGTTGAAACAATCGCAGAAAAGTCAGGCAACGCAAGATGGGCTTGGGACTGCTACAGAAGATTTATCCAGATGTATTCCGACGTTGTTATGGAAGTTGGTAAGAAGTACTTTGAAGAACTTATCGACGAAATGAAGGAAAAGAAGGGTGTTACTCAGGATGTTGAACTTGACGCTAACGACCTCAAGGAACTCGCTTCACAGTTCAAGGCTGAATACAAGAACAAGATTGGTGCTGACTTCCCGACAGACCCGAAGGAACAGCTTATGGGTGCTATCAAGGCTGTATTCCGTTCATGGGACAACCCGAGAGCTAATGTTTACAGACGTGACAACGATATTCCTTTCTCATGGGGTACTGCTGTTAACGTTCAGTCAATGGCATTCGGTAACATGGGTGACGACTGCGGTACAGGTGTTGCATTTACACGTGACCCTGCTACTGGTGAAAAGAAGCTCATGGGCGAATTCCTTACAAATGCACAGGGTGAAGACGTTGTTGCAGGTGTAAGAACTCCTATGCCTATCGCTCAGATGGCTGAAACATTCCCTGAGGCTTATGCTCAGTTCGTTGAAGTTTGCCAGACTCTCGAAAACCACTATCACGATATGCAGGATATGGAATTTACTGTTGAAAACAAGAAGCTCTATATGCTCCAGACAAGAAACGGTAAGAGAACTGCTCAGGCTGCTCTCAAGATTGCCTGCGACCTCGTTGACGAAGGTATGAAGACAGAGCAGGAAGCTGTTGCTATGATTGACCCGAGAAACCTCGATACACTTCTCCACCCGCAGTTCGACACCGCTGCTCTCAAGGCTGCTACTCCTATGGGTAAGGGTCTTGGTGCTTCACCAGGTGCTGCTTGCGGTAAGGTTGTATTTACAGCTGACGACGCTGAAGTATGGGCTGCAAAGGGCGAAAAGGTTGTTCTCGTTCGTCTCGAAACTTCACCTGAAGATATTACAGGTATGAAGGTTGCTCAGGGTATTCTTACAGTTCGTGGCGGTATGACTTCACACGCTGCTGTTGTTGCTCGTGGTATGGGTACCTGCTGTGTATCAGGCTGCGGCGACATCAAGATGGACGAAGCTAACAAGAAGTTTGAACTCGGCGGAAAGACTTTCAATGAGGGAGACTACATCTCTATCGACGGTACAACAGGTAACATCTATGATGGTATCATTCCTACTGTTGACGCTACAATTGCCGGCGAATTCGACAGAATCATGCAGTGGGCTGACAAGTACAGAGTTCTCAAGGTTAGAACAAACGCTGATACACCTGCTGACGCTAAGAAGGCTCGTGAACTCGGTGCAGAAGGTATCGGTCTCTGCCGTACAGAGCATATGTTCTTTGACCCTGAAAGAATCGCTGCATTCCGTGAAATGATTTGCTCAGACACAGTTGAAGAAAGAGAAGCTGCTCTCGCTAAGATTGAACCTATGCAGCAGGCTGACTTTGAAGCTCTCTATGAGGCTCTCGAAGGTAACCCTGTTACTATCAGATTCCTTGACCCACCTCTCCACGAATTCGTTCCTACAGAAGAAGCTGACATCAAGGCTCTCGCTGACGCACAGGGCAAGTCCGTTGAAGCTATCAAGAACATTATTGCAGGTCTCCACGAATTCAACCCGATGATGGGTCACAGAGGCTGCCGTCTTGCTGTAACATACCCTGAAATCGCTAAGATGCAGACAAATGCTATCATCAAGGCTGCTATCAACGTTAAGAACAACCACCCCGACTGGAATGTAAAGCCTGAAATCATGATTCCGCTTATTGGCGACATCAAGGAATTCAAGTTCGTTAAGAAGGTTGTTGTTGAAGCTGCTGACGCTCTCATCAAAGAAGCTGGCGTTGAACTCGAATACGAAGTTGGTACAATGATTGAAATTCCTCGTGCTGCCCTTACAGCTGACGAAATCGCTAAGAATGCTGACTTCTTCTGCTTCGGTACAAACGACCTTACTCAGATGACTTACGGATTCTCACGTGACGATGCCGGTAAGTTCCTCGATGCTTACTATGACAAGAAGATTTTCGAGAACGACCCGTTTGCTAAGCTCGACCAGACTGGTGTTGGTAAGCTTATGGACATGGCTCTCAAGCTCGGTAAGCCTGCTAATGATAAGCTTCACTGCGGTATCTGCGGTGAGCACGGCGGTGACCCGACATCTGTTGAGTTCTGCCACAAGATTGGTCTTGACTATGTATCTTGCTCACCTTTCCGTGTGCCGATTGCAAGACTTGCTGCTGCTCAGGCTGCTATTGCTGACCAGAAGTAATTTGAACAGACAATAATTGTGAATATTTAATATCACATAACAAAAAAGCCGTTATCTATATTTTTTCGGATAACGGCTTTTCTTTATATTTTTGAAAGAGGTGAATTTTTATGGGACGTTTCTGTACATCAATACATATACACAACCATCTGAGCAGGGAAAAGTTTATTGAACTGTTCTGTGAAACAATGCAGAAAAACGGATATTCCGTAAGCAACAGTGAAGATTACAATACTTCATATGCAATGCTGTTTTCCAAAAATCTGAAATGGGTTTCCGTTATTGCCGATTCGGAATATATCGCAAAGCTTATGAATATGGACTGTATACGTGTTGAAATAGTTGACAGTGATTTTGCAACACTTGATATGTATTCGGGTACGGGCGAAAAAGTTGAATCAATATTAATCGGTGCGCCGTACTGGGACGATGACGAAAATGCACAGATGGGATATTCCCAACCGACAGAATCAGCATGGAGCAGTCTTATTGAGGACGGTTTTACATGGGAACATTTTACGGAAATATATGAAAGTGAAGATATTTTTGTTGAAGACACACTTCAGAAATTAGCTCGTCTTTTAGGCATGGGATATGTCAATATCCTTTTTGAAAAAGAGGACATAAACGAAAATAATGAAAATATCTGTTGTCTGTATTTTAAGAAATAAAAAAATCCCCCTTGTTATAGGGGGATGTTATATTAATGCATAATGTATATCATTCAGCGTTCAAAGCTTCAAGTTCTTTTGATGTCATCGGTAAATCGTCAGTAGTAATTGTTCTTGATTCAATATACTGAATAGCAAGAGCGTCTGAGTTTGTGATACCCTTTCCGTTGTCAACAACGTCAGAATTGAGCTTGCCCTGTTCCGTAAGTTTATACTTATCAGGATTTGCAATTGACTGCATTATAAGTACAGCATCATTGAGTTCTACTTTTCCGCTTTCGTCAGCATCTCCCCATGCTATTTCAGACGGAGTTGTGGGCTTTGTGGGCTTTGTATTACCCTGACCGTCGGAAAGTTCTCCGTAAACGATACCACAGCCGACAGTTGACATATAAACCGTACCGAATTCATTCATGTCACCAACAAGGAAGTTACCGTTTCCTGTACCGCCGTAAAGGTGGTCTGTATTTATGCATACCCACGTTTTACCTGCGTCTGTTGAGCGGTAAACACCTTCAACGTCATCTTCGTCGGGTTTACCGTAAATAAACAGAGTATTTGCGTCGCCTTCCTTTTCGGGAGCTCCATAACCTACTGTCTTTGCATAGAACACATCAGATTTTTCAATATTTGTTCCGCCGTCTGTAATTATATACATACCTTCCCAACCGACAGCCATAGCAATTGTATCATCAGTAATATATGCAAGGTCGCCTGTATGGTCACACATATCATACTTACATACTGTAGTCTTTTTGAAAGTTGCACCATAGTCTGTACTGATATAGAAATTATATTGTGCGTCATCGAGAGTAGGTTCTTTCTTGCTTGTATCAGATGCCCAGTAATCATTATACTTGATACCCGAACCATAGACAACAGCAGGATTTTCGGGGTCAACAAGCGGATATGTTGTCTTTGAGCCGTCAAGACCTGTGGAATTACTCCATGTTGCACCGAAATCGTCAGAGTAACTTATACTTGCATTGTCACTTGAAGCATGAATGAATCTGTAAGAGCCGTCCTCAAGCTGAGTAATGGCAAGCTTACCGCCTCCACGCTGAACTTTGAGGTCCTCCCATGTCTTTCCGCCGTCGAGACTGTAATAACCCTTTGCATCGTGTTCACCTACACGAGCCATTACCTTTGTATCGGAGGGACAATATGCAATAGCAGAAGTTGAGCCTATATTGGGAGTATACTGGTGAGGAATTTCAACAGCACTTTCATGAATGAAACCGTCATAGTCTCCGATTACCGAGTAATTAGTACCTCCAGGAACACTTACAAAGTCAAGTGCAACAACTTCTTCAACACCGTCAGGCTGGAAATAGAACTGTACACCGCTTTCGTCCCATGTATTATCGCAGGCAAAAACACCGTTACCTGAAGTCATAAGAATTCTGTCAGAGTTGCGAGGGTCTATGAGTATACCGCTTCCCCAGTGACAAGCCTTACCGTAAATCCATTCATAACCGTTTGTATCTATAGGGAGCGAAACAAATTCCTTATGTGAACCGTTTTCGTCGTAAATGGTTTCACCCTGTCCCGGAGTGATATTCTGCCATGTTTCACCGCCGTCGGTTGAGCGGTAGAAATAGTCACCCCATGCAATACTGCCGTCAGTCCATTCTTCTTCGTACCACTGGTCAGACCATACACCGCAGGTTCTTGCTACCATTTTATTCGGGTCGTTCTTGTCAACAGTAACCATGCCAACGGCACTGTCAGTAACAGAAAGATTTTTAACGTCACCGCTTTCAACGTTGTACTTATAAGCACCGCCTGCACTTCCTGAGAATGCGAGTCCTGCAATATATGTGAAGAAAAGGTTGCCGTTTCTGTCGCTTGTTATTGAAACAGGATAGTTAGAGTTCGGCAAATCAGCTGAAAGCTCTGTAAATTTGTCGTCCTTAACGTCGGCAACGTGAATATTTGCCTGACCTGTTACGGAAGTACCGACATAAACCTTACCATCCTCAATATGAATAGTACCAATACCGTTCTGCTGGTTGTAGCCTTGTTCCCCCTTGTCTTCACAGCCACGAACTACATGGTCAGTCCAAAAAGGATATTTCATACTATAGTCGAATAAACCTAAATCGTCGTAACCCTTTACGGCACTCCATGTCTTACCGCCGTCTGTTGACTTAATAAGTGCGGATTCACCTGCGGTAACGTCACCGCCTGCATAAATAGTGTCGGTATTATCGGGGTCTATTGCAATGGGTTCACAACATTCACGACCGTCACCGTTTCCGTGTACCTGAATCATGTCTGTAACATCAGCCTCTGTGAAAGTTTCACCGCCGTCGGTGGTCTTATAAATAACAGTTCTTGCACCTGAGAAGTAAGCACAGCCACAAAGGAAATAAGCAGTATCATCATCATTCGGGTCTATAGCCATACCCTTGACACTTAAAAGTCCTCTTTCTTCTTCATTTAAGAAGTCAAAAAGCTGAATCCATCTATTCTGTTCATAGTCGAATTTGTACGCACCGCCAACGTCTGTACGGAGATACATTTCTTTCTGTCCCGTAACAATTCCTGAAACAAAACCGCCGCCACCAACTTTGAGAGTATCCCACTTCATAGTATCAGCAATACTTTCAGAAACTGCATCTACATTTACAGGGCTGTTTACATAAGGTATACATGAAACTGCCATGCAGGCTGTAAAGATACCTGCCATAGTTCTTTTAAGTAAAGTCATAATTATTCCCTCCCGTTACGTATTCTATACGACTTTATATATAAAAGCATTTTATCATATTTTTTATAATATGTCAATAGAAAACCAAAATTTTAAACACATAATTTTATTTATCCGTACGGCTCTGATAGATTATCTCCACTGTTTCTCTCATCATATCAAATGGCTTTGACTTGGGGGAAATCTTTACAGAAATATATGATTTTCCCGAACCGTTGAAAGTTATACTGCCCTTGTAATTCTTCATCAACGCTGTTATCTGCTGAGTTTCCATATATTCAGTATAGAAATACATGGAACCTTTTTTCTGAGATATTTCGGTAATTCCGAGATGTGCCGCCTTGTTTCTCAGCAATGAAACTTCAATAAGTCCGAGAACCGACTTGGGCGGTTCGCCGTAACGGTCAATAAGTTCGTCAATAAGGTCTGCTTTGTCCTCATTGTTGTTTACAATCATAATTTTTCTGTATATGTCTATACGCTGATTAAGGCTTGATATATATTTTTCGGGAATATGTGCATCAATCTGAATGTCTATCAGACACTCGGGAATCTTTTCGGGCTTTTCACCTTTTTCCTCTGCCACAGCTTCCGAAAGAAGTTTCAGGTACATATCATAACCGACCGCTTCCATATGTCCGTGCTGTCTGCCACCGAGAATACTTCCTGCTCCTCTTATTTCAAGATCACGAAGAGCAATTCTGAAACCGCTTCCGAACTGTGTAAACTCTCTCATTGCATTGAGACGTTTTGCCGCTACTTCAGTTAATACCTTGTCTTTCTGATATGTGAAATATGCATATCCCCTCCTGTTTGAACGTCCTACACGTCCACGAAGCTGATAAAGCTGTGAGAGACCGAAATGGTCGGCATCATCAATAATAAGGGTGTTTACATTGGGAACGTCAACACCTGTTTCTATTATAGTAGTACATACAAGTATATCTATCTCATGTTCGACAAGTTTTTCCCATATATCAGACATTTCTTCCTCACTCATCTGCCCGTGTGCATAAGCAATACGTGCGTCAGGCAGTCTTTCCTGCAAACGTGCAACACAAGCCTGAATAGTTTCTATTCTATTGTGAATGTAATAAACCTGTCCGCCACGTCTCAGCTCACGCACTATTGCCTGAATTATCGTACTCATATTATATTCTATAACGTAAGTCTGCACGGGGTATCTGTCCTGCGGAGGTTCTTCCAGTACAGACATATCACGTATACCGCTCATTGCCATATTTAAAGTACGTGGAATAGGTGTGGCTGACAACATAAGAACATCAACACCATTAAAACTCTCCTTGAATTTTTCCTTGTGTGCCACTCCGAAACGCTGTTCTTCGTCTATTATTGCAAGCCCCAAATCCTTGAAAATGACACTTTTCTGTATTATCTTGTGCGTACCTATTATAAGGTCAATTCTGCCCTGTTTAAGTTTTTTGAGAATTTCGGTCTGCTGTTTTGGTGTACGATATCTTGAAAGCAGTTCTATATTTACTGGAAACTGCTCAAAACGCCTTAAAGCCGTCTGATAGTGCTGATATGCAAGTACTGTAGTCGGTGCAAGAATGGCACATTGTTTTCCCGAAAGAATACACTTCATAGCCGCACGGAACGCAACTTCCGTCTTTCCAAAACCCACATCTCCGCACAGCAATCTTTCCATAGGCTTCTCGCTTTCCATATCGGACTTTATTTCGGATATTGACTGTAACTGGTCATCCGTTTCGACATACGGAAAACGTTCCTCAAAATCATGCTGTATTTCGTCGTCGGGAAAAAACGCAAATCCTCTGCTCTGTTCACGTTTTGCATAGAGTTCAATGAGTTCGTGTGCCATGTCCTTTACCGCACGCTTTACATTACCCCTTGTTTTCTGCCATTCATTAGACGAAAGTTTGTTCAGCTTTACACCGCTGTCGTCACGTGGTCCTATATACTTTGAAACCATATCAAGCTGAGTTACAGGTATGTAAAGTTTATCCGTACCTGCATACTGTATGGTGATGTAATCTTTTGTCACGCCGTCAAATTCAAGCTTTCGTATGCCGATAAACCTACCTATTCCGTGACCCGAATGTACCACCAAATCTCCTTCCGCTATATCGGCAAGACTGCGTATTTCTTCGGCTTTGTTCTTCTTTTTACGCTTGTTACGCTGTTTGCTGTCCATTGAACGACCCTGAGTAATAAGAACCGTTTTATTTTCGGTATACTCAAAACCACCGCTGAAACTTCCCGACATAAGATATACACGGCTGTTTTCGGGAACGGTATCTTCACCGCACAGGTCACACAAAATTCCCTGCTCCCTCAAATCCTCCCGAATAATAGGCAGTGTCTTTTCACTTCCCGCACAGAGAATTATTCTATATTTTCTTTTTATGAATTCTTCCAAATCCTCCGTTAACTGTTTCATCTCACCGCCCCACACGGCAGTCTGAACCGCTTCAAAGCTTACAAGCCGACGGAAATCTATACGTTCACCTCCCTGCATGAAGTTGCTGATATAGAGACAGACATATTTTTCAACAATATTCTGTATTTGCGGAAGTTCAATAATATGACCGTCAAGACCTCTGCAAAGCTGACCGTCCTCCATTAAGATTTTAACGTCCTCGTTATGACGCGAAATTATACCGCCTGCACTGTCAATAACACCTGAATAGTCACTGAAAATAACAACACCGTCCATATAGTCGAAAACGGTTGACGGAGTATCATAAACAAGAGGATAATATTTCTGACCGTGTGCAAGTATTTCACCCGCACGGAGTCGGTGAACGTCAGCACCGAGAGTTTCACGGATAAGGTCAGTACGCTTTCCCCTTGCCTTTCCGATTAACTTTTCTATTCTGTTGGCAAGTTCTTCATTACTGTAAAGTATTTCACTGGCAGGAGGAATTTCAATTTTTTCAAGCGGTTCTGTACGCCTTTGTGTATCGGTTTCAAATTCCGAAATAGTGTCAATTTCGTCTCCCCAAAGTTCGACACGCACGGGTCTTTCTGCCTGTACGGGAAAAATGTCAATTATAGAACCCCTTACGGAAAACTGTGATGCTCCCTCTACCTTTTCACACCGCTGATAACCGTTTTCCGAAAGAAGTGCCGAAAATTCCGAAATATCAATTTCCTGCCCCTGACGTATTTCAATAATTGCCGAGACAAGTTTTTCAGGCGGAATAACAGGTTGCATTACCGCTTCTATTCCTGCACATATTATCTTGCTTTTTCCCCTTATAACCTTTGTAAGTGCGGACAACCTCATATATTCATATTCATGGTTTGCCGTATCAACAGGAGTGAAAACAAGTTCCTTTGATGGAAAAAGCACAGCTGTTTCGTTTTCCGACATCATATTAATATCATCGCACAGTTTTCTTGCTTCCGCTTCTGTACCTGCTATTACTATATTTACCTTATCGTCCGAGAGAGCATATATAAGATTTGCCCTGTGTATATGTGAAAGACCAGTCACGGAAACAGGTGAAATTTTTCTGTCAACAGCTTCACAGATACTTCTGTAACCTGAAAGCTCACTGAAAAGATTTTTAAAAAGTTTCATTGTTATATCTCCAATTCTATATGTCTGAAAAAAATTTCTGTTCTTAGTTGTATTTATTCATTGCCTCGTCTGTTTTTCCCTGAACCATGAGCTTTATACTCTCACAGGCATTTTCTGCGGAAATTTTCATTTTCTCTGTATCTTCCTTACCGAACTTTCCGAGTACCCACTTTGCAAGGTCGTAATCAGGGTGAGGCTTTTTGCCGACACCTATCTTTATACGCTGAAACTCATCCCTGCCTGTAAGGTCTATGATGCTCCGCAGACCATTGTGACCGCCGTGACTGCCTTTTCTTCTTATACGGATTTTTCCGCAGTCAAGCGAAATATCGTCACATACAACAATAAGCCTTGCTACATCAATCTTATAAAAATCAAGTGCCTGTACTATTGACTCACCGCTGTTATTCATGTAAGTCGTCGGTTTGAGAAGCAGACAGCGTACACCGTCTATATTCACCTCTGCTGTTTTTCCCTTGAAACGAAGCCTGTTTATTTCTGTGTTATATTGTGAGGCGAGCAGGTCAAGAACATTAAAACCGGCATTATGGCGTGTATTGTCGTACTGCATACCGGGATTGCCAAGCCCTGCTATAACATATTCTGTTTTGCCCGTCTGTGACGGCGAATTCTGGGAAATCCTGTCAAAAACATCAAAAATACTCATTGTAGTCTCTCCTTGTATAAAGTTTTATATAAAAATATGTTCTCATATCTGAATTATAACATTTTTTTTAGATAATTTCAACCGTTAAATTGATACGGATATTTTCGGGATATTACGCAGTTTGTGCAAAATGCTGTCTTATAGGACGGATTTTTCAACGTAATTAGTCAGAAAATTAATAACATGATTGATTATACTATACTTGACAAAGTTTCAAAAGAGTGATATACTGAATTTTGTTATAAAAACGTAAAACAATTGCAGTAAAACCAAAAATAATCGTTTGCTGTACATAAAAATAAGGAGTTTTTAAAAAGATGATGATGAAAAAAATTATTGCGGCTATGGCTTCAAAAGCAATATCTGCAACAGCTTTTATGGTTATGTCAGTTTCAGCGTATGCGGCAGA
>CAMWGS010000044.1 GCA_947173865.1 uncultured Ruminococcus sp. | reverse complement strand
ATACAGAATAGTATAATGTAAGTTAATAAAAAAAGATATAATTTGATAGGAGTGTCAGACAATGAAATATAACAGAACCGAGCTTGTCGGAAATATTGGTTTTACGTCGGTTATTGATAAAAAATTCAAAACAGCCTGCCTTACAGTACGTTTTATTACAAAGCTTTCGGAAGATACCGCTGCCGCCAATCTGACGGGTACAGATGTTATAACTTACTCAAACGGCAGTCTCAAGACCTTTTCGGAACTTAATGAAAAACTTTCCTCTCTGTATGGTGCTTCACTCAGTTCCTTTTCTGGAAAAAGAGGTGATGTTCAGGTTCTCGGAATAAGTTCGGCATGGCTTCTTAACCGTTATGCAATCGACGGAGAGGATGTTGAAGGAGAAATGCTTTCGGTTGTAAGGGACAGTATTTTCAATCCTAACGCAAGTAATGGAAAATTTGACGAAGAATCTTTCAGAATTACAAAAAACGAACTTCTTGACCGTATAGAAGCTGAAATTAACAACAAGCGTGGTTATGCTATTTCGCAGGCAACTAAAACCGCTTTCAAAGGCGAACCTGCCGAGTTTTCAAGTTACGGTACAAAGGAGACCGCCGAAGCGGTAACTTCTGAAAAGGCTTATTCTGCTTATATGAATCTTCTCAGAACCGCACTTATAGAAATTCATTATGTTGCACCCGAAGAAAATCCGTCGGTACTGGAGATGTTCCGTGAAAACTTTGCAAAGATAGAACGTGTACCCGAAAAAGCTTTACTGAAAAATCCGAGTTCACTCAAAAATGAAGTTGTTACCGAATCAGAGGAATTTGACGTAAGACAGTGTAAAATGGTTCTCAATTTTAAGACGGACTGTGATAATATATATGCCGTAAAGATGCTCAATACGATATGGGGTGAAACACCTGTATCAAAGCTTTTCATGAATGTACGTGAAAAACTCAGTCTTTGCTATTACTGTGCAAGCAGGGTTATTCAGTCAAAGGGAACAGTCATGGTTGATGTCGGTGTTGAAAGAAAGAACATAGAAAAGGCTAAAGAGGAAATTTTACGTCAGCTCGACGAAATCAGAAACGGAAATATTACAGATGAGGAATTTGAAAGTGCATTAAGAAGTATTGACAACAGTCTTACTTCAATCGGTGATACTCCGTCGTCATATTCAGCATGGTATTTTGACTGTTTCTGTGAAGGTACAACCCTCACACCTCAGGAAAAATTTGAAAAATACAGCAGTGTTACAAAGGACGATATAGTCAGAGCTGCAAATTCACTTAATCTTGACAGCATATACATTATGTATGATAAGGAGGAGCAGGTATAATGGAAAAAAATGTTATCACAAGTTCGCGTACAGGCGACAGCTGTATACACGTAAAGCATAAGAGCGGTCTTGATATATATATATGTGAAATGGAAGGTTTCAGCAGTACAGAAGCACTTTTCGGAACGAAATACGGTTCTGTTAATACAATGTTCAAGATGCGTGACGATGAGGAATATACGGTCGTTCCTGAGGGAATAGCACATTTTCTTGAACATAAGCTTTTTGAGAATGAGGACTGCGACGTATTTGAACTTTATGCAAAGACAGGTGCAAACGGAAACGCTTACACTTCTTTTGACAGAACGTGCTATTTGTTCAGCTGTTCAAAGAATTATCAGGAGTCATTGAAGATACTGCTTGATTTTGTACAGAAGCCGTATTTTACTAAGGCAAGTGTAGACAAGGAACAGGGAATTATAGGTCAGGAAATTCAGATGACAAACGATAATCCCGAATGGAGAGTATTTTTCAATATGCTCCGATGTATGTACCATAATCACCCTGTAAAAATCGACATTGCGGGAACTATAGAGAGTATAGCACAGATTGATGCGGATTTGCTGTACAAGTGCTACAATACATTCTATAATCTCAATAATATGGTTCTTTCAATTGCGGGAAATATAAAGGCTGACGAAGTTCTTACAATATGTGACGAGTACCTCAAAGAGTGTGAGGACAAGGGACTTGAAACAGTTTTCCCCGACGAACCAGATAGTATAGTGCAGTCTGAAATATACGAAACACAGCCTGTCGGCACACCTGTTTTCCATATCGGCTATAAGTGCGGGGCTTGCAACGGACAGGAAAGGCTTACAAAAAATATAGCACTCAGTATTGCCTCCGCTCTTATTACAGACGCATCTTCCGATATGTATCAGAAACTTCTTAAAGAAGAAGTTATTAATTCAAGTTTCGGTGCTGAGGTTTTCTGCGGTGACGGATATTTTTCGGTGATTTTTGCAGGAGAGTCAAACGACCCGAAAAAAGTAAGGGATTCTGTTGTTTCCGAAGTGGAACGTATGCTGACGGAAGGTATAAATGAAAAGGATTTCCAGAGAATCAAAAAATCCATGTACGGCTCACTTATACGACAGCTTAACAACGTTGAAGCTGTTGCAAGTATGATGCTCGGTGCATATATGGCAGAAGCAGAACCTTATGATATAATAAATACAGTTTCAGAAATGACAAGTGACGTAGTTCTTGACCATGTACGCAGGGAACTTGACAAGGATAAGCTTGTGATGTCCGTTGTTGAGGGAGCAGAAAATGAATGATGTTCAGGCTATAACCGACTCTTTTGAAATACAGTTCCCACGCCTTGACTGGACTTTTCATATAAATCCGACTGCTTTCACAATATTCGGAATAGATATACAATGGTACGGTCTTATTATAACATTCGGTCTAATACTTGCACTTATTTATGTCATGCCTAAAATGAAACGTTTCGGACTTGACGGTGAAAGAGCTATTGACGCTATAATAGGCGGTGTGCTTGGCGGAATAGTAGGAGCAAGAGCCTATTATGTAATACTGAACTGGGACGACTACAAAGGGAACTTCAAAGCAATTATCAACACAAGGAACGGCGGTCTTGCGATTTACGGCGGTATAATAGGAGCGGTAATAGTCGGACTTCTGATATGTAAGATAAGGAAAGTGAAATTTCTGCCCATGCTTGACATAACGGTACTGGGTTTTCTGATAGGGCAGGGAATAGGACGATGGGGAAATTTTGTCAATCAGGAAGCTTTCGGCACTAATACGGGAAGTATTTTCGGTATGACAGGCGGTACTATTCAGGATACTATTTTCCGCAATACAACTTATGCTGACGGCAGTATGCTCAATTTTGACATTGACTATCTGCAACCCGTTCACCCATGTTTTCTGTACGAATCAGTTTGGTGTCTGCTCGGGTTTCTGCTTATATCAACCTATTCCAAACGCCGTAAGTATGACGGACAGATTCTTCTTATGTATATGGCTTGGTATGGTGCGGAAAGATTTGTTGTCGAAGGACTACGCACAGACAGTCTTATGGCAGGAAATATAAGATTCTCACAGATGCTTTCACTTGTAATATGCATAGTGTCGGTAGTAATACAGATTATCATGTTTTTCGGGGTAAAGCGTGACCCTGAAAGATATGTCCTTTATTGTAATACGGAAGAATCAAGGAATCTGCTTGAAGAAGCAAAACGGCTCAGACATGGTGACGACGATGAAGAACATGACGAAATAATTGATAATAACGGTGATGAAAGTACACCGAAAGAAAACATTCAGGAGGAAAATGAAAATGGCACAGATTATTAACGGAAAAGAAGTTTCTGCCGCTGTAAAGGCAGAAGTAGCCACTGAAACAGCACAGCTCAGAGAGGAAAAGGGACTTAAAGTCGGTCTTGCGGTTGTAATTGTCGGTAACAATCAGGCTTCAAGAGTTTATGTTAACAACAAGAAAAAAGCCTGTGAAGAAGTGGGATTCCAGTCTTTCGAGTACGCTCTTGACGAAAATACAACTCAGGAACAGCTCCTCGACCTCGTAAACGTTCTCAACCGTGACGACAGAGTAAATGGTATACTTGTACAGCTTCCTCTCCCGTCGCACATTGACGAAACAGCAGTTATCAATGCAATTTCACCTGCTAAGGACGTTGACGCTTTCCACCCTGTAAACGTCGGACACATCATGATAGGAAACTATTCTTTCCTGCCTTGTACTCCTGCCGGAGTTATGAGACTTATCGAAAGTACGGGAACTGATATAACAGGTAAACAGTGTGTTGTAATCGGCAGAAGTAACATTGTAGGCAAACCGCAGGCTATGCTTCTTCTTCAGAAAAACGGAACTGTTACAATATGTCATTCAAAGACAAAGAATCTCAAGGAAATTTGTCTCGGTGCAGATATTCTTGTTGTTGCAATAGGACGTGCAAAATTTGTTACGGGCGATATGATTAAGGAAGGTGCGGTTGTAATCGACGTAGGCATGAACCGTGACGAAAACGGAAAACTCTGCGGAGACGTTGACTTTGAATCGGCTGAAAAGAAAGCGTCTTACATAACTCCCGTCCCTGGTGGTGTAGGTCCTATGACAATTTCAATGCTTATGAAAAATACTCTCACTGCTGCAAAACAGCAGGCAGGAATTGAATAATAATCAGTTAATTATAATCTGTCGTTTTACGGCAGATTATTTTTTACGTTTATTTATTGAAATTTACAATTATTACAAATTGGTACAAAATATGAAAGTTATTGACTTTTTTTTGATTGTCGTGTAGAATAATAATATGCGGTTATATTTAAAGCCGTTTATATAAATACTTTGGAACAAAAGAAAAAACAAAGGGTGGTAAAATGGTTTTCAGCAGTCTTGAATTCTTGTTTATATTCCTTCCTGCATTTATGTTGCTTTACGGGTTTACTCCTCCTGCATACAAAAATGCAGTTATTTTTGCGTGCAGTGTTATTTTTTACGGCATGGGCGTGAAAAGTCCTGTTTATATAGTACTTTTTCTGCTGACACTGTTGTTTAACTTCATTATTGCACAGTTTATAGACTCTTTTCCGAAAAATAAAAAGATATGGCTTATAATAGGCATTGTATTTAACTTCTGGTGGCTTCTGTTTTTTAAGTATACAGGCTTTACCTTTGAAAATATAAATGCTCTTTTCCGTTCGGAACTTCCTGTAAAGGATATTGTTCTGCCTATAGGAATAAGCTTCTATACGTTTCAGAACGTTTCATATATTATTGATGTATACAGGGGAAAAGCCGTTTCCGAAAAGAATATAATTAATTACGGTGCATACATAAGTATGTTTCCACAGCTTATAGCAGGACCTATTGTTACATATCAGACTGTGGCGGAACAGCTTAAAAAGCGTAAACACACGATATTCAAAGTAGAGGACGGACTGAAGACTTTCACAATAGGTCTTGGTTACAAGGTGCTTATTGCAAATCAGCTTTCGGGACTATGGAACGATATTTCAATGATAGGTTATGAAAGTATTTCCACACCGCTTGCATGGCTGGGTGTATTTGCATATTCGTTCCAGCTCTATTTTGACTTCTGCGGATACTCCCTTATGGCGATAGGTCTCGGAAAACTTATGGGTTTTGACCTGCCGAGAAACTTCGACTATCCTTATCTTTCCCTTACAATGACGGAGTTCTGGAGAAGATGGCATATTACTCTCGGTTCATGGTTCAGGGAATATATATATATTCCTTTAGGAGGAAACCGCAAAGGTTCTAAAAGACAGATAATAAATACTCTTGCCGTATGGCTTTTTACAGGTCTTTGGCACGGTGCAAGCTGGAACTTTGTATTATGGGGACTTGTTCTTTTTGTACTCATAATAACGGAAAAATTCTGGACGGGAAAATTCCTCAACAAGTACAAGGCTCTCGGTCACTGCTATATGTTTCTTATAATTCCGATAACATGGCTTATATTTGCCATTACTGATTTCCATGAACTCGGCATATACTTTAAGAGACTGTTTCCTTTCATTCCGCAGGAAAAAGCCGTTATACTGGACGGCGACTATATAAAATATCTTAAAATATACTGGAAATTCTTTGTTGCCGGTATTCTGTTCTCGACAAGAGTTCCGCAGAAACTTTATGAAAAATACAAAAAATCAATAGTATGTGCGGTTATTCTTCTTGCGGTATTCTGGGGAGCTGTTTATTGTATGTACAAGGGTATGAACGACCCGTTTATGTATTTCAGATTCTGATGACAAGGGAGATAAAAAGATGAAAAAATTCAGACAATGTATTTATACTGTTCTTCTGCTTCTTACCTGTTTTGTTGCGTCTCCGATAATTTTCAAGCAGATATGGAAAAGCAGTAAGGAAGTTGAGCCGGCTTCTTCAAAAAAACCACCTGTTATTGATATACACAATAAAAATAAAGATGAAGTTACAACCTCGGACGTGACTGAAAATATAACAGACAGTGAAGTTATAACAACAATTCCGTCAACAGAACAAATTACCACTGAACCTCCTCCGTCCGAACCTGTTTTCGTTGAGAGCGACCCTTCGTATTTTGACGACGCACTTTTTATAGGCGATTCACGAACAGTAGGATTAAATGAGTACGGAACTCTTAAAAATGCGGACTACTTCTGTAGTGTCGGACTTGCCTCCTATAAGATTGACAGTGAATATATAAACGGTTATTCCATTTATGATATGCTTTCCGCCAATAAGTACGGAAAAGTCTATGTTATGCTCGGCATAAACGAGTGCGGAAACGATTTTAATTCTACAATAAACTCATTTGAAAACCTGATAAACACTATCAGAGAATATCAGCCTGACGCAATAATTTATATTATGTCAAGCCTGCACGTTACTGCTGTAAGACAGTTGCAGGGAGATGTTATAACAAATGAAAATATCAACAATCTTAATATTGCACAGTCTGAATTTGCAGACGACCAGACAATATTTTATCTTGATGTAAATCAGATTTTCGACGATTCTGAAGGAAATTTAATGGCGGAATGCAGTAATGACGGTGTACACGTAATTGCAAAGTACTATCAGACTTGGTGCGACTGGCTTTGTCTGAATACCGTTCCTGTTGAGACAGAGGACGAAATTACTACTGAAACAACGACCGAAACCGTAGAATTTTTCAGTACAACAGATGAATATATTTATTCAGACGAAAATAACTTATATTATTAATATGATTTTTCGGATAATATTTCTGATATTGTCCGAATTTTTTTCGGAAATTATTGGCTTTGTTGACAAGTATATAAATTTGTGATAAAATTAAAATGATATTTGTACTTTTTAATGAACGGAGAATGATAATATGAACAATTATTCTTCCTTTTCTCATACCGTTATAGGTTCATTTCATGTCAGGAAAGGAATAGTTTGTCAGGACTGTTCCATGTCCGTAAGCAATGATAAATACTCATTTGTGGCTGTGGCAGACGGTCATGGAAGCTCTCAGTATATCCGGACGGACAAAGGTTCAAGATTTGCGGTTGAGTGTGCCTGTGAATGTGTTGACGAATTTATGGATATAATGGAAGGTGCGGAAATACTTCTTGACAGCGAAAAAAAACGAAATAAACTTTTTTCTTTTCTTTGGCGGAATGTTGTTTCTCTATGGTATGACAGAATTGCGGACGATTATATAAACAACCCTTTTACTGACGAGGAACTGAAACGTATACCCGATGAACTTGCTGATTACCGTCAGTACTATAAAGACGGTAATTTTCTTATAGCTTACGGAACAACACTTGAATTTTTTGTTGTTTCGGAAGAATTTGCTTTCGGTGTACAGATTGGTGACGGAAAATGTGTTATTGTTGCTGACGACGGCTCTGCATACAGTCCGATTCCCGATGACCCTTGTTGTAACGGTAATGTTACGACATCTATGTGTCAGGACAATGCAAACAATGCAGCGAGATTCTGCTATTTTGAAAAGGAAGCAGTACCGCCCGCTGTTTTTCTCGGAACAGACGGTGTTGATAAGTCGTGCTGGAATGAAGAACAGCTTTACGACTTTTACAGAAAACTTGCAATAAAATTTGCAGAATCGGGATTTGAAGAAACAAACGTATATATAGCAAATCTTCTTCCCGAAATTACTGCGAACGGCATGGGTGATGACATTTCATGTGCGGGAATCATTAATATAGAGGTTCTGAAAAAATGCATTGAGGAGCTGAAAGATTCTTCCGAGGAGGACAGCCGTGATGACAGATATGATGTTTTTGTAAGTACGGAGGATATAAAGAGGCTTATGTCGGTGCTTATTGAAGACACTATATCTTCATGGGAAGAAAGGGATATCTATGCATTGTCGCTGTTTGTCTATGACGACGAGGATAATCCCTGCAAGCCTACGGTTATTCTCGGCTATAATACCGAATCGGAATATATAAAGAATATTTCTATTGCCGACAGTAAACAGGAAGCACGCTGGAATTACATTTTCTGGCTACAGAACAATGAACTCAGTTTCGGTACTGACGATACTGCGAGAATAGTAAGACAATGGATTATAAGCTGTGGTTATCCATATGACGAAAATGCTGACAGTTCTGACATAAAAAAGTATTCGTCAATCACAAAAGCCTTTACTGAACTTCTTGCGGATATTGTCCAGAATCTTCATTCTTCGGGATTCATTGAAAAAACGTTCGGTAAAGATATTCCCGTACTTATTCACAATCTTGATTACAACATCAAAACGGCTGAAATAAATCTGTTCGCAAATTGCAGTGACTCTGTACGGGATTTTGTGAATTTCTGCAAGAGTACATGAAATACTGTAATTTTGTGTTAATTCTGAAAAAAATATTTTTTTCAGTTGTTCAGCAGAATTTCACACAATTTACATATCATACGTCTATAATAACAGGCATAGAGATAAAAAACAAAAGAAACAAACGGAATTGGGAACTTTAAAAAATGGTGATTCTATGAGTGATTTTATGAACCGCATATTTATGACTGCTATGACTTTCGCTATTATGGCAACCGCTTGTAACGATAAAAACAATAGTTCTGATTCCAAAAAGACGACTTCCGAGAAAATGACGACAGTTTCAGCCGGAACAGAGGAAATTACTGAATCGGCTGAAACAAATGAAACAGAGTCACATGAAATTACTTCCGCTGATTCTGTTCAGAAAACAAAAAAAACGTCTTCGAGCGAACTTTTTTCAGACAGAGACCTTAACCCTGATTATTCAAATCCGACAGCTGAGATTTCTCTTACAGGAAATAGTGCGGAAGTGAACGGTGACGGTGTTTCGGTCAATGGTTCAACAGTTACGATTACAGACGAGGGTATTTATCTTATAAACGGTACTCTTGACGACGGTCGGATTATTGTTGACGCTGATGAAAACAAGGTTCAGCTTGTTCTTGACAACGCTTCGGTAAATTGCAGTAATTCATCAGCAATTTATGTGGCAAGTGCAAAAAAAACTTTCATAACGCTTGCAGACGGCAGTAAAAATTATATTTCGGACGGTTCGGCGTATGAATTTGACGACAGTGCCGAAGATGAACCGGATGCGGCAATTTTCAGTAAAGACAGTCTCACGCTTAATGGCAGTGGTGAACTTGAAGTTAACGGAAACTATAATGACGGTATTCGTTCAAAGGACGATGTTGTTATTACAGGTGGTAAGATTACTGTAAATGCAGTTGGTGACGCTGTGAAAGGCAAGGACTATGTGGCAGTTGCAAACGGTGATTTGACCCTTACAGCAGGTGAAAACGGCATTAATTCCAGCAACAATACCGATTCTTCAATGGGATTTGTTTACATTGAGGGCGGTAATTTCAATATAACATCAGGCGGAGGAAGTTCCGAGTCCACCAAAACCCATTCCGATGATTTCGGGGGATTTGGTAAGAGCGGAGATTTCGGCAGGGGAGAAAGACCCGATATGCCCGACGGCTCTGAAAGACCTGAATTTCCTGACGGATTTGAAAATTTCAGTCCTGAAGATTTTGAACCACCTGAAATGCCTGACGGAGACTTTCAACAACAGAATCTTGCTTATACAACAGATTCGGAAAGTACTGCTGATACAATAAGTACAAAAGGTATAAAGGCCGATGCCGAAATAACTATAGTCGGAGGAATTTTCAGTATAAATTCCGCAGATGACGCAATTCATTCAAATTCTGATGTTGTTGTGTCGGGAGGAAATCTGAATATTGATTCGGGCAACAAGGGTATTCATGCTGATTTGAAAATTGATATAGACGGCGGAAAAGTTTCTGTTGACAATTCTTATGAAGGTCTTGAAGCATCCGTTATAAATATAAACAACGGTATAGTTGAGGTAAATGCCTCTGACGACGGTTTCAATGCAAGTGACGGTGAAACTGTTCAGATAGGCATGGGAACATATTCGGACGACCTGTCGGTAAATATTACAGGCGGAACAGTGTTTATAAATGCAGACGGCGACGGTCTTGATTCCAACGGAAACATTAACATCAGCGGAGGTACTGTTATAGTAAACGGTCCTGAAAACAGCGGAAACGGTGCTTTAGACAGCAACGGTGAAATTATCGTTAATGGCGGTGTTCTTCTTGCGGCAGGTATGTCCGGAATGGCAGAGTGTCCGTCTGAAACTTCATCACAGAACTGCGTTTCAGCAACCTTTGATAATACGTACAGCGGAGGAACTCTTATTACTCTTTCCGATGATTCGGGAAACGAAATAATAAGTTTTTCACCACAGAAAAGTTTTGACAATATCATAATAAGTTCGCCCGATATAAAAAACGGTGTGACTTATACTTTATATACAGAAGGTTCTTCTTCGTCAGAAGAACAGTACGGACTTTATGCAAACGGCGGTTACAATAACGACGGTACGGAGTTCGGAAGCTTCACAGCAGAAAGCAGTGTTTCATTTGTCGGAAAACAGTCTATGATGGGCGGAGGCTTCGGCGGTGGAAACAGAGGGGGAATGCATGAACCTCCTCAGGACGAAAACGGTATGCCTGAAATGCCCGAAAGAGACGGAAAAGATTTCAGACATCACCAATAATTTAGCCATCTTCTAATTTCATATAAACCACCCTATAAACAGTGAGAGCCGGAGCAATCCGGCTTTCATTGTTTTTTTGCAATTTGGTTGAATTTTCGTGTGTTACGTGTTATAATGTGAATATTAAT
>CAMWGS010000043.1 GCA_947173865.1 uncultured Ruminococcus sp. | reverse complement strand
GTAGTGAAATGTCCGATTATTTTGAAACATTTGAAGAATAAAAGAGGAATACTATTTTTAAGAACGGAGATATTATATGAATAGAAATTTAAAAAAGGCTTTGACAGTTATAACGGCTTTTTCATTGCCTTTGTCTTACTGCGTCAGACCCGATACAGACGTTTTTTCCATTGAGGAAGATTCGGAAATAGGGTTTTCGCCTGCGTTTCCTGAGTTGACACATATTTTAGGGCAGTCCGATTTTTTTCTTACGGCAGGTGGTAAAGAAGTTAAAAACATTGCCGTACCCTACAGCAGAGCGGTTATGCCATCAAGTTTTGATATGCGTGACGAGGGGACAATATCTTCTGTAAAGAATCAGGACATTTATGGTACTTGCTGGACGCATTCATCTGCATCAAGTGCGGAATCAGATGTAATAAAGTCAAATCCGTCCGTAAACCTTTCAGAACTTCATACGGCATATTATTCATATTTCGGTGACGAACAGATTAAAATTTATACCGAAAATATTGATGAGCATCTTGACTGGGGTGGTTCGACTGCTGTTGTCGCAAACCTGTGGTCTCAGTGGATAGGACCTGTTTATGAAAGCAGACTGCCATATGACAATACTGAATTTTTTGATAATCCCGAAGCTGTGGAGAGTCTGAAATATGAGAGTGACTATCATCTTGAAAATGCCTATATGTTCGACTTTGACGACGAAAGAAGCAATGCCGATGATATAAATGCACTTGTAAAACAGTTCATATATAACGGTAATGCTGTTGATGTTTCATTTTATCATAATTATTTCGATTCCTACAATGCAGATTATAATTGTGTGAACAGTAACAGAAAACCAAGATTTGCAAATCACGCTGTAACCATAGCAGGCTGGGACGATAATTTTCCGTCGTCAAATTTTACCGTACAGCCTGAACACGACGGGGCATGGCTTGTAAAAAACAGCTGGGGATATGATTACGGTGATGATGGTTATTTCTGGATTTCCTATGATGATGCCAGTCTTTGTCAGTTTGCGGTTTATGAACTGGGTGACAGGGATAATTATTCGGTAAACTATCATCATGACACATTTATTCCTACTCAGCTTCTTTCTGCTGATTATGAAAGCAGTTCATCATATATGGCAAACGTATTTACTGCCGAATCGGATATGCAGATTGACGCTGTTTCAACTTACATACAGAACGCCGATACAGATTATGAAGTAATTGTATATACAAATCTTCAGGACGAATCAAATCCCGTTTCTTCAGAAACACACTCCGCTGTTACTTGGGGGTCGGAAAGTATTACAGGTTACAGAACCATTGAACTTGACGAAAGCGTACCTGTAAAAGCGGGTGAGAAATTCAGTGTTGTTGTGAAGCTTACCTGTGAAAATAATCCTTATGTAATACCTGTTGAGGCGAGTATGTTCATAAAGGACAGCGAAACAGGTGAAATTATTGATTTGGGTGCGTTTTCCACATATGAACAGATAAAACAGTATACAGGCAGGAATGAAAGCTTTTTCAGTGATGACGGTCAGACTTGGGCTGATACTGTTGACGAAGAATATATTTATGATGATGAAGAAAAGGCACTGATGCTTGAAATACTTAAAGAAGAACTGTATGACGGACTTTCACCGTCTGATACGGAAGAAATTGAAAATGCCGACATGATTTATCAGAATTATGAAATGCTTTTTGAATCGGGAGAACTTCATATAATTGTTGGTAATGTTTCACTTAAAGCGTTCGGCAATCCGTCGGGAACGGTCGGATTTTCACACATTTCGGGAGCAGTTCCGTCGGACGAGACAGTGTCTCTTTATTCTTCGAACGGAAGTGATATAATGGTATCTGTGAATGGTTCATCTTATGTGCCGTATACAGAACCGTTTGCTATAACCGAAAAAACAACAATCTCCGCATATACTTCTCTTGACGCATTCAGTGAAAGGACATATACACCCGCAAAAGCTGAATTTAACGACATATGCTGTGCCGTACATAATAATGTAACAGTAAGTTATCTGAAAGCTGAAAAAGTAAGTGAAAATGAATATGTTCTGAATGTTTCGAATTCTGACCGTGAAATTCAGTTTTATCCTGTCACAAGTGCTGACGTTAAGTTGAACGGGAAGAAAATAAATAATTTTGAATATACTGATTTAGAGGAATTGTCTTACGGTGAAAATACATTCACGTTTGAACTGTCAGAAAACAGAAAGCTTTCTGATACAGTTACCTTGAAAATCGAAAAAAGTCCCGTGTCATTTGACCTTGAAAGAGAGATTATTTATTCGTCGGAAGGTTGTACGGTGACAGCAGAGGATGGAACTGAATTTCAGGGCGGAGAGTACATAGGAGAATATGCTGGTCAGACGGTTACCGTTATATCGGATAACAATGAAGAAATAATCTGTAATGTTCCCGAGCGTGCTGTAATGCCTGAGCTTGAAACGGACTATTATTATGAAACTCTCGGCTTTATTCCGAATGAAACAGCTGAAAGGCTTGTATATTCCGTAAAGGAAAACCCACAGGAATCGGACTATGTTTCCGCCGAAAAAAGACTTATTGACGGTACGTGGATTAATTCGGGAATGGTTATGAATAAGGCTTTTAAGGTTATTCCGTCTGAAACCGTTACATTCAGAATACTTGCAGGAAATAATATGTTTGCAAGTGAACCGCTTACCGTTCATATACCCGAAGCGAGTGAAGCACCCGAAAAACAGCCTGAATTTATTAAGGAAAACGGAAAGTATCGTTTAAACGGATATACCTATGAAATAGCATTGCCCGAAGAAACTCCCGAAACAGTTATTTCGGAGCAGGCGGAAGAATGGGGATATTCAGACGTTGAAGAGTATCTGAATGTTATGGGAAAACGTTTCGGAACAGACGATATTGACGAACTGAAAAAAATCCTGACTTCTTCATGGGAAACTGATACCGAAATTGAAAACGGACAGGTGTTTGTTTTGCGATATTCTTCAACTAATACGGACTTTGCGTCAAAGTGTGCATTTATGACGTTTTCCGAAAAGGGCGACGTTAACGGTGACGGTTTTGTGGACTCGGTTGACGCAACACAGGTTATGATTCATTATGCAAATCTTTCTGCTAAAGGAAACGGCACAATTTCAGAAGATAAACTTTCTGTTGCAGACTATAATGACGACGGTCTTGTTGATTCGGTTGACGCAACAGGTATACTTATTTATTATGCGAAAATTTCAGCACAGTCAAAAAATTAAAGGCAATAATTAATGGACAGAAAAGTAATTATATATCTGACAGCATCATTTCTTGCGGTAATATGTACGGCTTATCTTGTACTTGAATCAGATAAAAAATCAGACAATGAAATAACAATCACGGTTATGAACAGCGGAACAGTAGAAGTTGTTCAGACGGAGAGTACTCAGACGAAATTAAAAACATATACAGCTGTTCCTGAAACAAAAACGACAGTTTCTTCAACGGTTACTGTGATTTCGTCAATTTCAACAAATCCGGAGCAGGAAATTACAGAAACTCAGCCTGTATACAGTGATTATGAAGTACTTTACGTTGATATAAATACAGCAGATGCAGAAGAACTGATGTTACTCGACGGAATAGGTGAAGTGACGGCAGAGGCAATTATAAATTATCGTGAGGAAAACGGCGGTTTCCGTAACATTGAAGAAATAATTAATGTTTACGGTATAGGTGAAGCAAAATTTGAGAAAATACGTGGATATATCTACGTTCAGAATCCCGTTTACGACTATGAAGATGATGTTTTTCAGGATTATGAAGAACCAGAAACAGTTGCGGAAACGGTTGAAGAAGTGACGGAAACGGAATTGACTCTTGAAAACTGCTCCCCTATAGATATTAATACGGCAGATCTGGAAATACTTATGTTATTGCCGTATGTCGATGAGCAAATTGCACAAGATATTATAACACTCCGCAGTGAACTCAATGGCTTTACGAATGTCTATGAACTTTTATACATTGACAAACTTGACCAAAAACAAGTAGCTGAGTTGACAGAATTTGTGACAGTTGGGCAATAGGTCTAAAAGACGAGTTGAATAATAGTGCATAAATGTGAATTTGTTTTTTACCGATTTGTAACTTTTTCAGAATTACGCTATTATTTATGTCGCTTTTAACGATAAAACAATGTTGAAAGTGTACAGTATGACCAAAAAATATTAAAGAACGATATAAAGCATTGACTTTAGACGAAAAATAAGGTATATTTTAAGTATAAAAGCAATTGGTCCGCAGTATGTGCAGACGTGTAAGTGTTGTACCGGTGCTTATGCCGAAATACATATGCTCCGGAAATAGTGCGGAATGGTTTCCGTTTCAGGAGCTTTTGGTGGATATATTGACTTTTTGTCTTTGATTAAGGCTTGGAACAAGCCGACGGTTTCAATGGATAAAAAGACAATGATGAGTACATTCATCATGCAAAGTGTTCTGTCTGAAACCAAATAAGTTATTCATACATATTATATTTATCTGAAATATAATATACATATTTAAGGAGGAAAAATCTAATGAACACACTTAAAAGAACATTAGCTTTAGTAGCTACACTTGCTATGGCTACTGGTGCATTCGCAAGCTGTGGTAAGGAAGATGATACTTCATCTACAAGCACAACTTCTTCTGCTCCCGAGAGCAGTGCAGAATCTTCTGATGAATCTTCTGCTGAGGAATCAACCGATGAAGAATCTTCTGCTGAAGAATCAAGCGACGCAGAATCTTCTGATGCTGACGAATCTTCTGCTGTTGAATCAACAGCTTCTGCTGAACTCGGCGAAATTTCACTCGCTACAGGCGGTGACGTATTCACAGTAGCAGCTTGGAACGCTGATGACGTACCTGCTATGCTCGAACAGTGGAAGAAGGCTACAGGAACTTCTGACGACAAGGTAAACTTCATCAACTTCGATGTAGGCGGCGGTTCTGCTTCTGAAAAGTATGACGCTCTCTTCAATGACGGTGCTGACCTCGACGTTTACTTCTGTGAAGCAGACTGGGCTCTTAAGTACATCAACGATGATACTAAGACAGCTCCTCTTGAGCAGCTCGGTTTCTCAGATGCAAACTTTGCTGATATCTATTCTTACACAGACGAAATCGGTAAGGATTCCAACGGCGTTCGTAAGGGCGTTTCATGGCAGGCAGCAGCAGGTGGTTTCGCTTATAGAACAGACCTCGCTGAACAGTATCTCGGTGTAACATCTCCTGAAGAAATGCAGGCTAAGATTGGCGATTGGGAAAGCTTCGTAACAGCTGCTGAAGATATTGCTGAACAGTCCGGCGGTAAGACAGCTCTCGCTGATACACTCGGTGGTATGTGGCAGGTATTCGCAGCAAGCCGTACAACTCCTTGGGTTGTTGATAACGCTCTCGAAGTTGACGCTTCATGTGAAGAATTCGCTAACTATGCTAAGAGACTTTGGGATTGCGGCGGCGTAACAAAGAATCCTCAGTGGGATGCTTCTTGGTATGCTTCAGGTCAGGACGACAGTGCAATGGGCTTCTTCGTATCAACATGGGGCTTCGGTGACGCTATTCTTGCTCAGGCAGCAGGTGGCGAAGGCGGTGCAACATACGGTAAGTGGAATGTTTGTCAGGGTCCTTCACCTTACTTCTGGGGCGGTACATGGATTGTTGTTAATCCTGCTACTGATAACGCAGAAGAGGCTCAGTCCTTCATCAAGACATTTACAGTTGACCAGGAACAGATTAAGGAATACGCTCTCAGCAAGCCTGAGTACTGCAACAACATGGCTGTAATGCAGGATATCGTTGATTCAGGTGAAAACCCGAATGACTACGTTACAAACCTCCTCGATGGTCAGAACTACTTCGCTGTTCTCCACGAGAATGCTAAGAAGATTAACCTTAACGGTCTTATCACTCCTTATGATGCTACAATCAAGGCTGACTTCATTGAAACAGTTCAGGCTGAATACCTTGAATCCGGTGCTTCATGGGAAGATACTCAGATTACATTTATGGAAAAGGTTGCTTCCGATATTCCTGACCTTCAGTAATATTTAGTTAAGTCCTAAGTTTATTGCCGATGGGACATAATCGTTCCATCGGCACTTGTTTAAATATTACGAAAGGGTGTGTGTGTGTATGGCATCATCTGCTCAGAGCAGAATTAAATCAATCAGCTATGCTAAATATGGTTACATATTTATTTTACCGTTTTTTATTGTTTATTGCTTTTTCCAGTTATGGCCTCTGATTTACACCTTTATTCTTGCTTTTAAGGGAAATCAGAGCGCAGGCGATTCATGGGTTGGTTTCCAGAACTTCAGTGACCTTCTTTTCAGTCATCCTTACAACAAGTCAGACCTTCTCAGCTCCGACAAGGAAGTAAAGGCTGCTGCAAAGGCACTTATGTCTATCGACGTACAGCATCAGAACTTTGTAAGATGTCTGAAAAATACAATTGTTCTTTGGTTTGGTAACTTCGTACCACAGATTGCACTTTCACTTTCACTCGCTGTCTGGTTCACAGACGCTAAACTTAAGATTCCGGGAAAAGGTTTCTTCAAGGTAATAATGTATATGCCTAATATCATTACTGCTGCTTCAATAGCTGTACTTTTCCTTCAGCTTTGTGCTGATACAAACTATTCGGCAGCTACTATCCTTGGTAGGTCTCTCGGTATCCTCAAAGACGGCGAATTCTTTAACATGACAAAGAATATTCCGAGTGAAGTAGTATGGCCTCCTCGTATAATCGTTATGTTTATTCAGACATGGATGTGGTTTGGTAACACAATGATTATGCTTATGTCAGGTATCATGGGTATTAACCCGTCTCTCTTCGAGGCTGCAAGCATCGACGGTGCTTCAAGCGGTCAGACTTTCATCAAGATTACTGTTCCGCTCCTCAGCCCGATTCTCGTTTACACAGTCATCACTTCTATGATTGGTGGTCTCCAGATGTTCGATATGCCTTACCTTTTCACAACTTCAAAAGAAGGTGCACGTATCGACAATATTGAAACAATTGCTGTTTATATTTATGATAAGTTCCACAGTGGTGCTATTGAACCGTCATACGGTTATTCAGGTGCAGCTTCTGTTGTACTCTTCATCATTACTGCTGTTCTCGGTGCTATTATCTTCCGTCTTAACCGTGACGAAGATGAACACAGAAAGAAGAAGGAACGTAAAGAGCTTATCAAACAGCAGAAGTCAAAGAATAAACAGTTTGGAGGTCTTAGTATATGAGCAAGATGAAAGCAACTTACGGAGACACTCAGGATAACTACACAAAAAGTCTGAAAATCAAGTCAGGCATAATCTTTGTGTGGCTGATTATTCTTACAATTATCTGTTTGCTTCCTATTTATATTCTTATTCTTAATGCTACACGTTCTCACGGCGAAATCATCAGCATGACAGGTCTTGGAAGTCTTTTTGTTCCAAGTGGCCATTTTGCTGAAAACGTCAAGAATCTCAGCACTAAGACTTCGGAAGATTTCAGTCTTATGATTGGTTACAAAAACAGCTTGACTATCACTGTTTGTTCAACTTTCCTTACTGTTTTCTTCTCAGCTATGACAGCTTATGGTATTCGTGTTTATGACTTTAAAATTAAAGATGCTGCCTATACAGCTATTCTTCTTGTAATGATGGTTCCTGTACAGGTAACTTCCGCAGGTTTCGTTAAGTTCATGATTAACCTTGGTCTTACAAACTCATTCATTCCGCTTATTATTCCGGCTGTTGCAGCACCTGCGGTAGTATACTTCATGGTTTCCTACCTCAAGTCTTCATTCTCACAGGCTATTGTTGAGGCTGCACGTATCGACGGATGTAGCGAATTCAGAACATTCCTTCAGATAGCTATTCCTATGATGAAGCCGGCTATTGCCGTACAGGCAATCTTTGCTTTCATCGCAAGCTGGAATAACTTCTATACACCTAATATGATTCTTATCGACCCCAACAAGGGCGGTACAACAAACCTCCGTACACTTCCTATGATGCTTGGTATTCTCCAGTCATCACAGAAAACTGCTGACTACGGTATGATTTACACTTGTATTGCACTCGGTATTATTCCGATTATCATTGCATACATCTGTCTTTCTAAGTTCATCATTGCTGGTGTTGCCCTCGGTGGTGTTAAGGAATAATCCTAAAAAATTACAGCACACTTCGGTGTGCTGTTTTTTTGTTTCCGGACGCTTAATGCGTCCTTTTTTTGTAATATTGAGAGTAATATGTGAATATTATTAAGTGAAAGGAGTGTTTATAATGACGGACAGTACAAGCTATGAAATAATTTCATCTTATGTGACTGAATCTGTAAGGACAGCTATGCAGTCTGTAAACTTTAATGAGAGAAAAGCGACGGAAATTCGTCTCAGATGTAAAAGGTCTGTATCGTATATTTATCCGAATAAGATAAAATATCTGACAAGAAGTGGCAGGCTTACGGATAATTATCACGATTCCGAATGTGTCAGAGTAACAACGGATGATATTAGGCAGATTGTCGAAAAACTTTGTCATTTTTCCGTTTATAGCTGTACAAGGGAACTGCATGAGGGGTATTTTGTTCTGAAAAGTGGAATTCGTGTGGGTGTTGCGGGTACTTATTCAGACAGTGTCGGACAAACTATCAGTGATTTCAGTTCGTTGAATTTTCGCATTGCAAGGTGCGTTGAAAACTGTGCGGTACAGGTTTATGAAAGAATTTTCAGGAATCAGAACAGTGTAATTATATGTGGAGGAGTAAATTCGGGAAAAACTACTGTTCTTCGTGATTTGTGCAGAATGTGCGGAAACAGTTTCAAGGTATCGCTGATTGACGAACGTAATGAAATTTCTTCTTCCTTTGGAGGTGTGCCGGAAAATGACGTAGGAGTTCTGACCGATGTGCTTGTGGGTTGTAAGCGTTCGGTGGGAATAATTTCGGCAGTTCGTACACTTTCACCCGATATGATTTTCTGTGATGAAATTTCGGAAACCGAAGATTCAGAAGCTATTTTACAGGCTTTCGGTTGTGGTGTGAATTTTGCCGCAACGGTTCACGCAGAAAATTATGAAAACCTTATGAAACGTACTGCTATAAAACCGTTGCTTGAATCAGGAGTTTTTGACTATGCGGTTTTTTTGGAGGGAAGCGGTTTTCCAGGAAAAATACGGGAAATCAGGAGGCTGAAAAATGCTTTTTAGGATTGTTGCGGCGGTATTGTTTTCAACTGCGGGGGGAATTGCTGGGATTTCGTTTTCTGAACGTCTGAAAACAGAACTCGAATTATGCAAGAGTATCAGGGAAATGTTTATGAATTCTGCGATGATTATCAGGTGTCGTGCTGTTGACGTATATTATCTCAGCTCGGAATTACGACAAAACGGACAACTTTTCCGTCTTACATTTTTAAATGAAATTCCCGAAAGTTACAGTCAGCAGGACGATTTTCATGAAATATGGAAAAATGCCGTAAATTCACAGAAAAATCTTCCTGACGACGAAAAGAAATTGTTATGTGATTTTGGGGAAGTACTGGGCAGAAGTGATATTGAAGGTCAGCTTGTCTCAATAAACGCACTTGAAGAAACGGCTGTAATGCTGGAGAAAAAGCGTTCAGAGGCGTGTTCGCAGAAAGGAAAGCTTTACAGAAGCGTCGGTATGTTGTTTGGTGTAATGGTCGGCATACTTGTAATTTAAAGCACGAAAGGAAGAAGATGATGGACATTGATTTGATTTTTAAAATTGCGGGAACAGGAATTATTATTGCTGTACTGAATCTTGTTTTGAAGCGTGCGGAACGTGAAGAACAGGCAATGATGACCACTCTTGCGGGACTTATAGTTGTATTGCTGGTTATAGTGGACGAAATCGGTGATTTGTTTGAAAAAGTAAAAACGGTGTTCGGCTTATGGTAGAAAACTGTTTTTCGGTTGCGGTTTTTTGTGTATGTTCTGCAATTTTTGCGGTTCTGTTGCGACAGCATTGCCATGAACAGTCACTTATGATTGCACTTGTGGCGTGTGTTACTGTGGTTGGTGGGTTCATGCTGTTTCTTGCTCCACTTGTTTCGGAGGTACAGGACATATTTTCTCAGGCAGGTATATCAGACAGCTATATTTCACTTATTTTTAAGGCTGCTGCGGTTTGTTTCATAACGCAGATAACGTGCGAGATATGCCGTGACAGCGGAGAAAACGCCATTGCATCGGCAGCGGAAATGTGGGGAAGGGGAGCTGTCACGTTCATGAGCCTGCCTGTACTGAAAGCACTCCTCGAAAGAATAAATGAAATAATATAGGACAAGTATGAAAAGATTAATAATTATACCGATTATGTTTTTTGTTTTGCTGACTATGGTTTGTCCGCTGTATAGTTTTGCCGTCGAATATACAGACAGTGAATCGGAAATAGGACAGCAGATTGATGATATTATGTCAGATTATGATATTGGTTACAGTTACGGAGACATCAGCGGTCTTTCGCTTGGTGAACTGATAACAATGGTAAAGGATTCGTTTGTTGCAAGGATTTCTGCACCGCTGAAAGTTTTCAAGACAATTATTATAGTTGTCTTGTTTACGGCGGTAATGAAAAGTGCGGGTGAAAGTGTTTTTGCGTCGGGAACATCGTCTAGTCTTTACAATATGATTTGTGTAATGACAGCGGTCACGGTTATTATGCCACAGCTTTTCACGGTTTATGAAGAATCTTTGACGGCTATTGAACGTGGCGGAAGTTTTATTTTAGTTTTTGTACCTGTTTTTACGGGAATTACCGTTGCAAGCGGAGGTATAACGACAGCAGGAATTTACAATGTTCTCATACTCGGAGCGTCGGAACTTATAGTGGAACTTTCACGGCATTTTCTGATTCCCGTACTCAGTGTAACTGCAGTACTGGCGGTTTCGGGGAGTATTTTTCCGAACGTTTCGCTTGAAAGCATAGTAGGTCTGCTGAAAAAAATAATCACATGGGGCATGACGATTTCGATGACGCTTTTTACAGGATTTGTTTCCATGAAGTGTACATTAGGTGGAAAGGCGGATGGTGGCGCAACCAAAACGGCAAGATTTCTGATTTCGGGAACTGTTCCTGTTGTC
>CAMWGS010000042.1 GCA_947173865.1 uncultured Ruminococcus sp. | reverse complement strand
TGGTATATGTAGGGTTATTTTTTTATGAGATTAAAGGAATTACGAAAATCAAAAAGAATTACACAGCAGAGACTTGCAATAGAATTAAATCTTAATCAGAATTCAATAAGTCGTTATGAAAGCGGAGAACGTGAAGCCGATTACAAAACACTTATAGCGTTGTCCGACTATTTTCAGGTTTCAATAGATTATCTTCTTGAACGTACAGATAATCCGACTTTTTATAGGTAAATAACAAAAAATCCCCTGATTCATTCAGGGGATTTTTATTTAGTTATTCATACCGAGTTCAATAGCCTTGAAATTATTTTCAATGAGATGTGCTTTTGAAGGTGGCACGACTTTTTCAATAGCTTTTTTCATAGTGTCCAGAGTGAAAAGGTTTGTTTCCTTGATAAGCTTACCGAGAAGAATTATATTTGAACCGCCTTTTAATGCATTGTCGTCGGCGAGCTGTGAGGATGGAATATAATAACATTCAACGTCGTCTCTTTCACATTTTGAGTCTATCAGAGTGCTGTCTATGAAGATTTTTCCGCCAGGCTTTACAGCGTCAACGAACTTGTCAAAAGACGGCTGATTCATTGCAATGAGAATGTCGGGAGCAAGTACGAGAGGTGAGCCTATAGGTTCGTCGGAAATACATACGGAACAGTTAGCCGTACCACCACGCATTTCAGGACCATATGAAGGAAGCCACGAAAGTTCCTTGCTGTCCATAAGACCACAGTAAGCAAGAATTTTTCCGGCAAAAAGTACACCCTGTCCGCCGAAACCTGCAAGAAGAATTTCAGTAGTCATTATTTGTTTCCTCCTTCCGCTGTAACGTCCTTGTAAACTCCGAGGGGATAATAAGGAATCATTTCGTCCTGAAGTCTCTTTATAGCCTCAACAGGAGACATTCCCCAGTTTGTCGGGCAGGTTGAGAGAACTTCAACAATAGACAGACCTCTTTTTTCCTTCTGGTTCTCAAAAGCCTTTCTGATAGCTTTTTTAGCCTCACGGATATGTGGTACTGTGTCTACGGCAACACGCTGTGCGAGAGCTGTACCGGTGAGTGTGGAGAGCATTTCGCATACTCTTACGGGGTATCCTGCAAGTTCAGGGTCACGACCATAGGGGGTAGTCTGTGTTACCTGTCCCGGAATTGTAGTGGGAGCCATCTGACCACCTGTCATTCCGTAGATAGTGTTATTTATAAAGATGACAACGATATTTTCACCACGTGCGGCAACGTGAACTGTTTCAGCCGTACCGATAGCGGCAAGGTCACCGTCACCCTGATATGTAAATACAAACTTGTCGGGGTTTGTTCTCTTTACACCTGTAGCAACCGCAGGAGCTCGTCCGTGCGGAGCTTCAATCATATCACAGTTAAAGTAATCGTAAGCCATAACTGAGCAACCGACAGGGCATACACCAACTGTATCGCCCTCAATACCCATTTCGTCGATAACTTCACAGAGGATTCTGTGTACGATACCGTGAGTACAGCCAGGACAGTAATGTGTGGGAACGTCGATAAGCGATTTTGGTCTTTCAAATACAACAGCCATTATTCAGCACCTCCGACTTTTTTTATTTCTTCAAGAATTTCGGCAGGAGTAGGAATAACACCGCCGGTTCTTCCGAAGAAGTGAACAGGCTTTGAACAGTTGAGAGCAAGCTTTACATCGTCAATCATCTGACCCATTGACATCTCAATATCAAGCAGACATCCTGCATTTTTTGCAGCCGCGTTTATCTCTTTAACAGGGAAAGGCCATAATGTCTTAGGACGGAACATACCCGCCTTTATACCGATTTCACGGGCAGAGTTTACGGCAGACTTTACAACACGTGCTGTTGCACCATAAGCACAAAGAAGAATATCGCAGTCTTCAGTGAGATAAAGTTCGGCATCTGTTTCTTCAGCCTTGACTTTTTCGTATCTCTCAAAACGTTCGTATACGGAGTTTTGAAGTTCGTCGGGTTTAAGGTAGAGAGAGTTTATAATATGATGTTCTCTCTTGTTCTTGTGACCGTCGACAGCCCATGAACTCTTGTCATAATTGTTTGTGGATATTTCAGGGAACGAAACGGGTTCCATCATCTGACCAAGCAGACCGTCAGCAAGAATCATTGCAGGGATTCTGTACTTATCGGCACGGTCAAAAGCAGTTACTACCATGTCAACCATTTCCTGAACGGAAGCAGGTGCATATACAAGAAGGTGGAAGTCACCGTGACCGAGAGCCTTTGTAGCCTGCCAGTAATCAGCCTGTGACGGTTGTATACCGCCCAGACCTGGACCGCCTCTCTGTACGTTTATAATAACGGCAGGAACGTCCGAACCTGCAAGATATGAAATACCCTCACTCTTTAGTGAAACTCCTGGTGAAGAAGATGATGTCATTGCACGAACGCCAGTAGACGCTGCACCAAGTACCATATTTATAGCAGCAATTTCGGATTCCGCCTGTAAAAATACACCGCCTGCCTTATGCATACGTTTAGCCATATAAGCGGCAAGTTCAGTCTGCGGAGTAATGGGATAGCCGAAGAAACATTTACAGCCTGCACGGATAGCAGCTTCAGCGAGAGCCTCATTACCTTTCATTAAATTTCTTTCCAAAGCAAAAAGCTCCTTTCAATTATTTTTCAACGATAATAGCACAGTCCGGACACATAATTCCGCACATTGCACAGCCTATGCAAGCACTTTCATCAGTACAGACAGCATAGAAATATCCTTTTTTATTACGTTTTTCTTTCTGAAGTGAAACGATTTTTTTAGGACAGGCTGTCGCACAGAGTCCGCAGCCTTTACAGCGTTCGGTAACAACTGTCATTTTAGCCATTAATTAACAGCTCCTTTCTGTTATAATCATATTTCCCATATCGGCTTTACATATACTTTGACAGGGTAAGCGTCGGGATTTTCTGTAAGTTCGGCAAATTCTTCCGGAAATGTCGTAAACACAACCGGCAGACCTGTTTTAATGGAAATCTCAGAAGCAAATTCTTCTGAACCTTCTACAATTTCAAGAGTTGTTTCCTTTCCGAGATTGGTGTTATTGACAATAGCAGTATGTTTCATACGTGATGCATTTTCTATTTCATACATCAATGAAATGGTTTCGTCAGAGTTTGCTGTGAGATAACGTCTCTGATTAATGACATAGAACATATCAACATCATCACCGTAAGCGGAAAGAGCCTCTGCATAACGACCGAGTGCAACCGCTCCCGCATCGTCACCGCCTACATCAATAATAAGACAGTCTTCACTTTTTGCAATCTGTTCAAGGTCGAACTGTATTGACGGTATGTCAAGATTACTGTTTGCAAAATCGGGTGCAATAAGATTTATGTTATTTTCCTCAAAAAGTCCCTTAAAATCAGCTGTACGGAAATAAGGGTTTACTATATCGAGGTCTACAACTGCAACAGACCTGCCTTCACTGTGAGCCTGCATGGCAAGATTTACGGCAAGATTTGTTTTTCCACTGCCATAATGTCCCGTAATAATTGTAATTTTTTTCATATTGTCCTTTCCGTCGGAATGATATCCGACAAAGAAAAAGTCTGTATCTTATATTATATCATGTATGTCGGATAATTGCAAGAAAATTTTCATTTCAGAAGATTTGTAAAAACTAACAGAAAAAATCCTCTGACTGAAAGTCAGAGGATTTTTTTATTTGCTTATTCAGCGTCGGAATTCTTTTCGATGTAAGCAGCAATGTCGCCTACAGTCTTGATTTCCTCAACAGCTTCGTCTGGGATAGAGATGTCGAACTCATCTTCAATAGTAGTGATAAGGTCAACAACGTCAAGAGAATCTGCACCGAGGTCGTCCTGAATATTAGCTGTAAGTGTAACATCATCAGCTTCAACGCCGAGCTGTTCTACGATAATATCCTTGAGCTTGTCAAAAATCATTGTTATTTCCTCCTCATTGTATTTTATTTCCGCAATAATACAGATACTGCGGAATCAAAAAGCGGTTCATTCTGTGAACTCACCGATTTTTCTAAATTTAGTATAACGTTCTTTAAGCAAAACGTCAATATCTTTTTTACATTTTTCAGGAATTTTGAGTGACAAATATTCCTTGATATTTTCTGAAATTTTGTCTAAATCGTTATGTGCACCTCCGAGAGGTTCTTCAATAATGGTTTCTGCAACACCAAGATTAACCATATCTTCGGCGGTAATACGCATAATTTCGCTTGCTTCCTGTTCACGTGAAGCGTCTTTCCAGAGGATACTTGCGAATCCTCTCGGCGAAAGTACTGAGTACTGAGCGTTTTCGAGCATGGCGAGTTCGTCGCATACTCCGAGTGCCAACGCACCACCGCTTCCTGCTTCTCCGAGAATTATCGAAATTATCGGTGTACGTAGAGTCATGAACTCTGCAATATTCTTGGCGATTGCCTCACCCTGTCCACGTTCTTCGGCAGATATTCCGCAGAAAGCACCCGGAGTGTCGATAAAGCAGATAATGGGTCTGTGGAATTTTTCAGCCTGCCTTGCAAGACGGAGAGCCTTTCTGTATCCTTCGGGGTGTGGCATTGCAAAATTACAGGTTTTGTTTTCGTTTATGTCACGTCCCTTGACTTCCGCAATAATTGTTACAGGGATATTGTTAAGCCTTGCGATACCACCTGTTATAGCCTTGTCATCGCCGTAAAGCCTGTCACCGTGCATTTCGTAGAAATCAGTAAATATAAGCGGAATATAGTCGTTTATAGTGGGTCTGCCTTTTGTGTGGACAAGCTGAATGCGTTCCCATGTGGATTTTTTATTGTCCATAGTTCAGACCTCCTTTTCCTGCGGATAATAACCGTGAAGTTTAAGCAGGTGAGAGAGAGTACTTCTCATTTTTCTGCGTTCAACAATCATATCCACAAAACCTTTTTCGTGCTGGAATTCCGCAAGCTGAAAATCGTCGGGGAGTTTCTGTTTTATAGTACTCTCAATTACACGTCTGCCCGCAAAGCCTATTAATACTTTTGGTTCAGCAATAATTATATCACCGAGAGACGCAAAACTTGCCGTTACTCCGCCTGTTGTCGGGTCGGTCATAACCGTTATGTAAAGACCGCCGTTATCGCTGTGAAGCTTTACAGCTCCCGACGTTTTAGCCATCTGCATAAGGGAAACAATACCTTCCTGCATTCTTGCACCGCCCGAAGCTGTGAACATAATAACGGGCAGTGAATTTTCCGTTGCATACTCAAAGGCACGTGTAATCTTTTCGCCTGTGACGCTTCCCATAGAACCCATTATATAATGTGAATCCATAATGCCTATAACGGTAGGAGAGCCTTTTATTGTAGCCGTACCTGTAATAACAGAATCTTTCAGACCTGTCTTTTCACGGAGTTCCTGCTGTTTTTCGGCGTAATGCGGAAAGTCTATGGGATTTCCGCTGACCATTTCGGCATCAAATTCCTTAAAGCTGTCCCTGTCAACAGTAATGGCGATTCTTTCCGAAACCGAAAGTCTGCCATGATAATTGCAGTTCGGACAAACTCTGTGTAGTTCCTCATAGCGTTCAAGAAGTACACTGCTCTGACATCTCGGACATTTGAATGTCTCACTTTTGTCTTCGTCACTGCCGTCATTGAAACGCTTTTTTACAACCTTAAAAAAATCTTCAAACATTTATTTCACCGTACTTCGTGTTTAGTTCTTTTTATGTTTTTCCATGTACCTGTTAAGGAAACCGATGTCATATATGCCGTTTCTGAAATCCGTCTGTTTTATAATTTCAAGATGAAAATCTATATTTGTGTCAACGCCGTCAACGATAAATTCCGACAAGGCCCATTTCATTTTTCTTATAGCGTCATCTCTGTCAGAACCGTGGGCAATAAGCTTGCTTATCATTGAATCGTAATAGGGGGTGATTGTGTAACCCTGATAAACCGCACCGTCAATTCTTATTCCCGGACCACCCGGCATATAAAGAGCCGTAATAGTTCCAGGTGAGGGACGGAAATCAAGTTCGGGATTTTCCGCATTTATTCTGCACTCAATAGCATGACCGTTAAGTTTTATATCTTCCTGCTTTACACTAAGTGGCATATCTGCGGCAATTTCAATCTGAGACTTTACGAGGTCAACTCCTGTGACTTCTTCTGTGATAGGGTGTTCAACCTGAATACGTGTATTCATTTCCATAAAGTAGAAATCACGGTTTTCGTCCACAAGAAACTCAATAGTACCTGCATTGTAATATCCGCACTGCTTTGCGGCAGTCACGGCAGCTTCGCCCATTTTTTTACGGAGTTCGTCATTAACTATCGGACTCGGACACTCCTCAATAACTTTCTGATTTCTTCTCTGCATCGAACAGTCACGCTCACCAAGATAGACATAATTGCCCATTTTGTCGGCAAGAAGCTGTATTTCAACATGGTGCGGATTAATAAGGAACTTTTCGATATAAACAGCGTCGTCACCGAAATAATTCTTTGCTTCACGCTGTGCGGATTCCATTTGTGCCTCAAGTTCTTCGGGGTTGTCAACACGTCTTATTCCACGTCCGCCACCGCCTGCCGACGCTTTAACAAGTATCGGATATCCTGCTTTTTCGGCAATTTCCCTTGCTTCCTCAACAGACGAAACAGCACCTTCCGAACCGGGAATAACAGGTACCCCCGCATTCTTCATAGTTTCCTTTGCGGCAGCCTTGTTGCCGAGCATTTCTATTGAGTTATATGAAGGACCTATGAAAACTATTCCATATTCTTCGCAGAGACGTGCAAATTCGGCATTTTCCGAAAGAAATCCGAAACCTGGGTGAATAGCTTCCGCACCGCAGTTAAGAGCAGCCTGAATAATTGCATTCATGTTAAGGTAGCTGTCTTTAGTTGCGGGAGGTCCTATACAAACAGCCTCGTCGGCAATCTGTGCATGGAGGGAGTTTCTGTCTGCTGTCGAATAAACAGCAACACAACGTACACCAAGCTCACGGCACGCTCTTATGATGCGTACCGCAATTTCTCCCCTGTTGGCAATCAAAACTTTTCTGAACATCGTCTGCTCCTTTATTTATCTGCAACAACACAGGTTATTTCACATGAAACAGCTCTTTCACCGTCAACAGACGCAAGAGCCTTACACGTTGCGACAGGTCCTCTCTGCTTTATAACTTCAACTTCAAGGTCAAGAACGTCTCTGGGTACAACCTGTCTTCTGAATTTAGCCTTGTCGATACCACCGAAAAGACCTATTTTTCCACTGAATTCAGGCTTTGAAAGCATACACACCGCACCTGCCTGTGCAAGCATTTCAATCATGAGAACACCAGGAGTTACTGGGTAGTTCGGAAAATGTCCCTTAAACCAGAAATCATCTTCCTTTATATATTTTCTTGCCTTTACCTTAACACCGACTTCCATTTCAACTATTTCGTCGATAAGAAGAAATGGGTCACGGTGCGGAATAATTTCCATAATCTGCTCTTTGTTCATAAGTATATCTGACATTTTATTCCCTCCTGTATTCATTACTTGATTATCATAATAGGCTGGTCATATTCAACTGCCTGACCGTCGGAAACAAGAATCTTTTCAACAATGCCGTCAAAGTCCGACTGAATTTCATTCATTAGCTTCATTGACTCGATAATCATAATAACGTCGCCTTTTTTGACAGTATCGCCGACTTTTACAAATGCAGGCTTGTCGGGTGACGGTGCGGCGTAGAAAGTTCCCACAATAGGGGACTTTACTATATTTCCGCTTATGGTATCTGCTGTCTTGTTTTCGGAAACAGACGGAGCAGGTGCATTGACCTGCGGAACTGCCTGAGCCTGTACCGACTGTACAACCTGAACTTTCTGACCTTTTACAGTAATTGAATTGTCGCCGTTTGAAAGGGTTATTTCAGAAAGGTTTTTACTGCTGACAATTTCAGCGAGTTTTTCTATGGTTTCAATGTCAAACTGTCCGTAAATTTTATCCATTCGGTTTAACTCCTTATTCAGATTTTTTTAAAGCAGAGAGTAGCATTGTGACCGCCGAAACCGAGAGAGTTTGAAAGGGCGGCATTAACTTCCTGCTGGATATTCCCCTCAGTACAATAATTAAGGTCACATTCTTCATCGGGAACTTTATAGCCGACAGTTCTGTGAATAAGTCCCTCCTGAATTGATTTAGCCACAACAACCGCTTCAACTGCACCTGCCGCACCGAGGAGATGTCCTATCATGGACTTTGTTGAATTAATCTTCACGTTATATGCTTCCTCACCGAAAGCAAGTTTTACAGCGGCGGTTTCGTATTTATCGTTAAGACCTGTAGAAGTACCGTGAGCGTTGATATAATCAATGGCGGACGGTTTCAGACCTGCTTCCTGCATTGCAAGAGACATTCCCATTCCTGCGGCTTCACCTGTAGGCATCGGGGAAGTCATGTGATAAGCGTCACAGGTTGCACCGTATCCTGCAACTTCCGCATATATTTTAGCACCTCTTGCCTTTGCGTGTTCATATTCCTCAAGAACGAGTACGGCACTTCCTTCACCAAGAACAAAACCGCTTCTTTCCTTGTCGAACGGAACGGAAGCACGTTCAAGGTCGTCGGATTTTGTAAGAGCTTTCATATTTGCAAATCCGCCGAAAGTAAATTCTTCGTGTGTGCTTTCACTGCCTCCTGCAAGACATACATCAAGATAACCGTCCTTGATTTTTCTAAAAGCTTCGCCGATTGAGTGAGTACCTGAAGCACAGGCAGTTGTAACATCGAAATTAGCACCTCTGAAACCTGTTTTCATTGAGATAGTACCTGCTGCCATATTGCTTATCATCATAGGAACATAAAACACTGAAATTCTATTTGTACCTTTGGTAAGGTATTTGTTGTGTTCATTTATGGTAAGGTCAATACCGCCGATACCCGAACCGACAATGACACCTGCTCTGTAAGGGTCGATATCAGAGAAATCAGTACCTGCATCTTCAAGTGCCTCATGTGCGGCAACAACAGCATACTTTGTGAATGTGTCCATACGCTTGGCTTCTTTCTTGTCGAAACAGCCTTTTACATCATAATATGCAGACTCGTCAAAATCACGTACAATGCCTGCGATTTTAACTCCTGTATTTGTGGTATCGAACATATCAATATATGAAATGCCTAATTTATTGGCTTTAATTCCTTCCCAGAACTTTTCAACGCCAGTTCCAAGCGGGGTAACAGCACCCATTCCTGTAATAACAACTCTTTTACTCATAAATAATCCTTTCTTAAAGTATTTTCAAAATAATTACATTGAAAGACCGCCTGAAATTTCAATAACCTGTCCTGTAATGTAAGAAGCATCTTCTGAGACAAGGAACGAAACAACAGAAGCGATTTCTTCGGGTTCACCGTATCTTCTGAGGGCAACGGCTTCAAGCATTTTAGCCTTTAAGTCATCAGAAAGAACGTCTGTCATTGGAGTGCGGATAAGTCCCGGAGCAACGGCATTACAGGTAATATTCTTTCTGCCGTATTCCTTTGCGACACTCTTTGTCATGCCGATTATAGCAGCCTTTGATGCCGAATAATTAACCTGTCCTGCGTTTCCGTAGAGTCCTGCAACAGATGAAACATTGACGATTCTGCCGTGTTTCTGTTTCATCATAACACTACAGACATTCTTCATCATGTTATAGACGCTTTTCTGGTTTACTGCAATAACAGCGTCATAAGCATCCTCAGTCATTCTTGCAAGAAGACTGTCCTTTGTAATACCTGCATTGTTTACAAGAGCGTCGATAGTGCCGAAATCGGCCTTTATCTGCTTAACCATGTTTTCGCAGTCCTCGTACTTTGAAACGTCAGCAGAATAACACTCAGCCTTTATGCCGAATGCTCTGCATTCCTCAGCAACCGCAACAGCCTTTTCCTTGTCGCTGTCGCTCGGATAGTGATTTATAACAACGTCAAAACCGTCCTTTGCAAGTCTCTTTGCTATGCACGCACCGATACCTTGTGATGCACCTGTAATAATTGCTGTAGCCATAAATTATATTCCTCCTTATTTATATATCAAATAATTCTGCGGGATTAATTTTAAATTGAAGCATATTGGCAGTTTCCCGTCCACCGTCACCACCTTTTCTCTGCACAGTAATTTTACCGATTTTTATTGAACCCCTTGGACTTAATTCCACATTTCCAGATGAATAATGCTGAATAACCTCGTTTATATTTTTTAGTACGCATCTTGCGTTACTATTCATTTTTTGTGCAACAAGAATCCATTCGGCACAGAATTTTCCTCTGCCTTTTATAATATCAGTCACAATAAGTGTTTTATTATCAGAAATCCAACTGATAAGAGATTTTTGTTCATCATCAGTAAATTCTGTTATAAACATTCTATTACTGCTTTTAGTTCTTGATTTATAGGGTTTTAATTCTCCTGTGAAATACTGTAAAAGAGTATAGATATTATCTGGAATATTCCAAATTTCTTTATAGTGTTTCAACCATCTTTTATCTATCTGATTAAATCCCTTTGGATTTGACACGAGTTTTACCTGAATATTCTCAGTATCAATCGCTTTTTCATTTTAATCTGTACTTGAACATTTACATCAGCTTTATATCCATGCAATACAACTGCTTTTACATATTCAATTTCATTCAAATTATACTGCATAATTTCAAGCCATTTCTGTGCTTCGGCATCGTTATGCCAGTTATTAAATTTGTCACAAATTTCATGTTCATTTTTAAATCCGTTTTTGGCTGTTTCTGAACCAAGCTTTTTTAAATTTTTATTCATACTTAAGATTCCTTAACACTATTTAACATCATTCTGCATACTTCACTTATAACAGGAACAGTCATGGAGTTTCCAGCAAGTGAAAGAATAGTATTGTTACTTAAACCGCTGTTCAAAACTTTTTGTGCTGTTTCTTTAGGAAATCCTTGTAAAAGCAAAGATTCATATCCTGAAAGCTTATGAAATTGGCTGTTTCTTACATAAATTATACCATGTCTACCCGTTCTCAAAGTAGGAATTTTATTTTCATAAATCCTTAAATCAGACTGTCTCCAGTCGATTACAGATAATTCCTTTGAAATCAACAAATCAGTATTATATTTTCCTGCGTTATATTTGTTGTTTATATATTTCAGGAATGTAGGGTCATTTTCCGATATAATCAAATCATTCTTTTCATCAAGAAAATCAGAAAGATGAGAAGAAATTTTTGTGTTCTCCCAGTTCATATGACCATTAAACATATTCTTGCTTATACCTGCAATATATACACGTTCACGCATTTGTGGTATACCATAGTTTTCACTGTTGAGAACCCTATATTCAACATGATAGCCACATAATTCAAGCATATTGATAATGTAAGATATAGTTTTCCCTTTATTATGACTAATAAGACCTTTTACATTTTCAAGCAAAAACATTGATGGTTTTTTTACTTTCAAAATATTTTCAATATGAAATATAATCTGCCCTCTCATGTCTGCAAAACCAGCACGTTTTCCAACTATAGAAAAAGTCTGACAAGGAAATCCGCATATAAGCATATCAAAATCTGGTAGACTTTCAGGAGTTATTTTTGTAAGGTCACCATAATTTTTTTCATTGTTTCCATAAAATATTTTAT
>CAMWGS010000041.1 GCA_947173865.1 uncultured Ruminococcus sp. | reverse complement strand
GTATATAGAAAAATTATATCCTATTGTTCTAAAAATAAATTTGCTTATGATTACACTATCGAGAATGAATATTCTGTATTACTTGATACGCCGAAAAACAAGCTGAATGTTGGAATAAAAAGAATTTTCAAAATTGATACGGAAGTCTTGACTGACGGAACAGCGTACTTATCCGTTAATATAAAATGTGAATATGAAAGTAAAAGTAATATTTATGATTTAATCAAACATAATATGTCTGTCATTGGAATGAAAGTAAAATGCTTGTGGTCATCATTTGGCGGAATGTATACAATTACAGAAGTACTTGACACACCCATAGAGAAAGATATAGGAAGTATAAATCTTGGAATAGGCAGACTCCTTGGAAATTAAAGAATATGGATACAAATGCACCTGCTATTGCTGTATACGATAAATCAAAAAAGCATGATTCATATTATATTCCACAAGCCTTATGCCCTGTTATTACACGTGAATATATAGCATCGAAAGATAAATATCTTTCCAAAAAAGTAGACGAGTATACAAAATTATCTATGGGAAAGCGTCTTGGAATTATAAAATCATTTTTACAGACTTTAAATTATAATGGTACTGTTATTGAACCGACACCTGCTCCGAGAACAGGAAACACTACAGATTTCAGATTCTTTTTCTCAGCACAGCGTAATGAATTTATATAGTAGTTTTTCATTTTATGATATGAATGACCTGATTTATATCTTGGAATAGAAGTATGTATAAGATATTTATATTTTTCTTTCAGTCCAAAGCTTTCTGTTATATCAGCCTCATCGTTTTCAAGTCTGCCCATATTTTTCCGTGCCTCTAAAAGTTCTTTTCTTCTGCTTTTTTATCATATATTTTCGGGGAATTACTGGCAGGAAAAACAAGTGCATCAGCTACACATTCAAAAATGTCACTTTTTTCTTTAGTCAAATGTATAATATTATATATTTTCCTTTCTGTCATATATAACGAATATTATTTTTATTATAACACACATGAAACATATTGTAAACAAATTTTATACAATTACAGGAAAATCCCTCTGAACACAAGTTATAACAAGCGTTCAGGGGATTTTTGGTCATTCAAGTTCTGCTTCCTGTTCTTCGTCATATTCCTTTTCGAGTTCTGATTCCTTTTCGGGAACATATTCCAGAATGTCACTGATGTCACATTCTAAATAATCGCATATACGTGCAAGTACAGGTAAATCAATGCGTGATACATTGTTATTACAGTAGTTGTTGAGCTGTGTTGAACCGACTCCACAGTTTTTGATGATTTTGTACTTGCTTATATTATGCTCCTTTCGATAATCTTCAAGAGTAATGATAATTTTACTGCCTTCCATAAATATACCGCCTTTTATATGATTAAAAAATGTGAAAGTTGACTATTTTTCAACTGAAAAAAATTATAACTGAAACTACTGACAACTATAAGAAGATATGCTATAATGGTATTCATAAATTCAAGTAAGGAGGATTATGATGAAAAATTTAAAAAATGTTATTTTATTCATTGTTGTAACATCACTTTTTGCATCTTTTACGGAGTGCGGTAAGAGTGATGATTCTTCGTCTGACAATTAATCCAGCAATATCAATTCAACAATTTCTGATAAATCAGTTGAAGATAAAAATACTTCTGAAATTACAGAATTATCAGATGATTTATTCGATTTTCAGGTCTCTGTAAATGGAAATGCTGTTTCTTTACCATGTCCTATAAATGATTTATATTTAGCAGGCTTTGAACTTGATACCAATTATTGTACTAAATTAAAAGCAGGCATGAAATATTATTTACAGTTTTTTGCTGACGATATAGACACATCTGTATATTGATACAATTTTACTCGGAATGATTATGACCTCGAAACAGATACAATTACAGACAACATATCGGATAATATAATAGTTATCCAAATGAGTTTATGTGGTGAATTTGATGATACAGTTGAGTTTGCCAAGGGACACGTTTCCACAAAAGAAGACGTAATAGCAGCTTATGGCACCCACGATTTTGAAAGTCAAGAAGGTTCAAGAATCTGATATTGCGGTGAACACCATGATAAAGATATGTATGTTGATGACTACAATCTTTATCACAATGACGACCATAAAAGAGAATGTGAATACTTTATAGAATTTTGTTTCACTTCAGATGATGAATCTCAAACTCTTGTCATAATATATCCAGTAATGAGCAATGGAAAAGATGTTGCAAATGATTTTTATGAAAAGTATCCTGACCAGATTCTGACTGAAAATTAAATTATAAACCCCATACAAATTATGAAAGGATGATATTATTATGAATGAAAAAGAACAGAAATTATTTGAAGCACTTGACAAGCTGAACAAGTATAAATAGTCAATGGAATCTCTCTTTCATAATAAAATTTATATTAACTATTATTTTATGGGGTTAGGTTTTCAAATTGCAGGCATACTTGAATCTCACCCTGTACTGCAGGTAAGTTTAACTCTAATTACCTTTTTCCCATTGATACTTTGGAGACGTATTTCTGTTAAGAGTAAAAAATTACAGAAAAATTATGATAAAATTTATGCTGAACATACAGTGATTGCATATAGTGTACTTTCATGGCTTCCATCTCAGTACCGTGAATTAGCATATTTCAATAAGATTAAAGAATTGGTAAAGTATGGTAGTGCAAATTCACTGGGAGAAGCTTTAAATATAATCGCAAGTGATGAACGTGCTGAGGATATAAAAGACGCAGTGAATACAATAAACTATACAGGAAATATTTAAATTATAGATAATCCCGTAAAAGTTGCTTAATATCAACCACATATCACTCAAATCACTTATAAACAGCGATGTACTGATATCATGGGGTTCTGAAAAATTTATATAACCGTTGTGTGTTTCTTCATGGCGGTTATTTTTTAATATCAGAAGTTACTTTTATTTATACATAATACTTGAAATATACATATTTTTGTAGTATAATAAAAGATAACTTATTATAACGGCGGTGAGATTATGCCAAGATTTTTTACAAATGAAATTGACGAAACAAATATTACAATTACAGGCAGTGACGCTAATCATATAGGTCGTTCTCTGCGTATGAAAAAAGGCGAGGAAATAACGGTCTGCTGTAACGGTATGGACTATAACTGTGTTATAGTCAGTATTACGCCAGATACGGTTTATCTTGACCTTGTTTCAAAAAATATATGTGCTGCTGAACCTGATATTAATGTAACTCTTTTTCAGGCTGTTCCAAAACTGGACAAGTTTGAATATATAATTCAGAAAAGCGTTGAATTGGGTGTATCAAGAATAGTTCCTGTACTTACAAGGCGATGTATTTCACGTCCTGACGAAAAGGACTTTTCAAAAAAACTTCCCCGTCTGCAAAAAATAGCTGAACAGGCAGCCAAGCAGTCGGGCAGGGGAATTATTCCAGAAGTAACTCCGATAGTCAGCTATAAAAAGTCACTTGAAATGATGAAAGAGCTTGACCGTACTGTTATTCTTTATGAGGAAGAAGGCGGACACTCATTTGGTGAAGTGAATTTTGACGGCGTAAAGACTGTAGGTCTTGTTATAGGAAGTGAAGGCGGATTTGATTCGGAAGAAGTAAAATCAGCCGACGAAGTCGGGGCTGTACGTGTATGGCTTGGGAAAAGAATACTTCGTTGTGAAACTGCACCAATAACTGCTATGTCAATTTTGATGTTTTTAACAAATAATATGTAAAGTGTTGAAAATTCGAAAAAAATATGTTATAATAAGTATATGCTTTATCGCAGCCGTTCGCAAGCGGTTCGGTAAAATAATATATCTTGCGGAGAAAAGAGGAATTAAAAATGAATAAATTTTTAGCTGGAATGCTCGCTGTAGGTGCAGTTGCAGCAGTTGGTGCTATTGCGTCCCGTCTGTTCAAGGATAACTCCGATAATGATTATGATGATTTCGATGATGATGATTTCTATGACGATATCGACCTTGAAATTGCTGAAGTAGAGGACGAAGAAGTTGCAGAAGAAGCTGAAACTGTTGAGGAAACTACAGCAGAAGCAGGCGAAGCTACTGCTAAGGACGAGGAATAATGAATAGTATGCTGCTACATTAATTTGTGGCAGCTTTTTCATTTGTTGAAAATATACAAATCAGACATCGTTTGATTGTGCGGTTTCACGAATTATAAAAAAACTATTGACATTTCATCTATATTCTGATATAATATAAAAGCTGTCCGACAAGGACAAATATTGTCCGAGGCGTAGCTCAGTTTGGTAGAGTGCTTGGTTTGGGACCAAGATGCCGCAGGTTCGAGTCCTGTCGCCTCGACCACATAAAAAACAACAAAAAATTTTGAAAAATTTCAAAAAAGTACTTGACAAATCAAAAATAATGTGCTATAATAAATAAGTCGAGTGAGACAAACAACGACAGCATAAAGTAGTTAAGCTGGTGTAGCTCAGTTGGTAGAGCAGCTGATTTGTAATCAGCAGGTCGGGGGTTCGAGTCCGTCCACCAGCTCCATTTTATCGGTAAATTCCGATAGCTTTTAAAAAATAGTTTGGGAGAGTTCCCGAGTGGCCAAAGGGGGCAGACTGTAAATCTGTTGCTTTTCAGCTTCGATGGTCCGAATCCATCCTCTCCCACCAAGTAGCCCCGAAAATATTCGGGGTTATTTTTTTCCATTACTACGCCCTTAAACCTTGCATTTATCTGCAAGGGCTTTTTTATGTCCGAAAAAAAAGAGGTTTTGCACGGAAAATATACTCTATTGTGCAGAAATGTATTTATTTTGCTGTGAGGTAAATATATGACTGAAAATTACAAATATTATGACGGTTTCGAAGGTGAATCTGAATACATTTTTTGTCTTTACAGCGGTGACTGCCTTACTGAAAAAATTCATATATGGGACGGTTATTTCAGTGACATAATCAACACAATAGAACCTACTGAAAATGGCTGGACAAGTCTTGCCGAATATTATCAGCTTTGTATTGAGTTCGACAACGACAACTGGAAAGTCCCTGATAGTCAGTCAGCTTTACAGCAGCTTAAAAATGTTGATAACTTAAAAATCAGATTTCCGAAAAGTCATGAGGTTCTGAAAATACTTATTGATGTTTTTATAATAGCCTGTGAAAATAATCTTACAGTATATATTGAATACTGCTGAGGTGTATAAATGACTGAAAATCTTTACTGTAAAATGTTTGTTGATACAGTTTTAGAATATAATGTCTTTTTTGAAACCGTAAGAAATTTTCTGAACGGTCAGAAACAAGCCATATCTGGTATAACTTCGAACTGGTGTGATATGTGTATCAGCAGAAACAAGGAATATATTCCGAAAAATCCTGATTTCCTGTACTGGAAATTCATTATTGACATTGACCCGCTGGAAAACGTTTCCGAAAGTGCTTACATAAATAACCTCAAACATCTTGTTTATTTCCTGAAACAGAGACATAATGTTATATGTGCCTGCGACTTTGAAGATATTTTCAGAAAATAATAAATCACGGCACATCTGCCGTCTACATAAATAATTTATCATTCGGAGGAATTAAAATGATTAGAAATGATTTGAGAAACATCGCCATTATTGCCCACGTTGACCATGGTAAAACTACTCTCGTTGACGAAATGCTAAAACAGGGTGGTGTGTTCCGTGAAAACCAGAACGTTGCTGAAAGAGTTATGGACTCTAATGACATAGAACGTGAAAGAGGTATCACAATACTTGCAAAAAATACGTCTGTAATGTACAACGACATTAAAATAAACATAATTGACACCCCCGGACACGCTGATTTCGGTGGAGAAGTAGAACGTGTTCTCGAAATGGTAGATGGTGTTCTTCTCCTTGTTGATGCTGCCGAAGGTCCTATGCCCCAGACACGTTTTGTTCTTTCAAAGGCTCTCGAAATGGGTCACAAGATTATAGTTGTAGTAAACAAGATTGACCGTCCTGATGCTCGTCTTGATGAAATCGGTGACGAAGTCCTTGAGCTTCTTCTTGACCTTGACGCAAACGAAGAACAGCTTGAAAGTCCTATTCTTTTCTGTTCGGGTCGTAGTGGTACGGCTTCACTCAGTCAGTACGAAGCAGGTACAGACCTCAAGCCCCTTTTCGATACTATCATAAACTACATTGAAGCACCTCAGGGCAATGACGAAGAACCTTTACAGATGCTTATTTCATCTATCGACTATAATGAATATGTAGGAAGAATCGGTATAGGACGTATTGTGCGTGGTAACATCAAGGTAAACCAGCAGGTTACAGTCTGTGATTATACAGGCTCAAAGAAGAACTACAATTCAAAAATTGTTTCACTTTTACAGATACAGGGACTTAACCGTGTACCCGTTCAGGAAGCTACAGTCGGTGATATTGTGTGGATTTCGGGAATAGAAAATATCACAATCGGTGACACTATCTGTGCAACCGATACACCCGAACCGTTGCCGTTTGTAAAAATCAGTGAGCCGACCGTTGAAATGACATTCTCTGTAAATGACAGTCCTTTTGCTGGCAAAGAGGGAAAGTTTGTTACTTCCCGTCAGCTCCGTGAAAGACTTTTCAGAGAACTTTTAAAGGACGTTTCACTTCGTGTTTCCGAAACTGATACTACAGACTCATTCCGTGTTGCAGGACGTGGTGAAATGCATCTTTCAATTCTCATTGAGAATATGCGTCGTGAGGGATATGAACTTGCTGTATCAACTCCCCGTGTTCTCTACAAAGAGGGCGAGGACGGTCGCAAGCTTGAACCTATCGAAAGACTTGTTATTGACGTTCCCGATGACTGTGTAGGTTCTGTAATGGAAAAAGTTTGCAGTCGTAAGGGTGAGATGACTAATATGCACCCACAGGGCAACCGTACAAGAATTGAGTTCCTTATTCCTGCAAGAGGATTATTTGGTTATAAGAGTGAGTTCCTCACCGATACAAAGGGTGAGGGTATTATGAGCCATGTATTTGAGGGTTACGAGGCTTACAAGGGCGATATCGAACGCAGAAAGACAGGCTCTCTTGTATCGTTTGAAACGGGTGAGGCTGTTACTTACGGTCTTTACAATGCTCAGGAACGTGGGCAACTTTTCATTCCTGCGGGTACTCCTGTTTATGAGGGTATGATAGTAGGTGCTTCACCGAAAACAGAAGACCTTGTTGTAAATGTGTGCAAGAAAAAACATCTCACGAATACACGTGCAAGCGGTAGTGACGATGCGCTCAGACTTGTTCCGCACAGAATACTCAGTCTTGAGGACTGCCTTGAATTCCTTGCGGATGACGAACTTCTTGAAGTTACCCCCGAGTCTCTCAGAATAAGAAAGAGAATACTCAACAACTCACAGAGAGCTAAGCAGAGAGCAAAATAATTTTCAATAGTTTTCAATAGGTCAATGTTGAAACCTTCCGTCAGCTGTTGAAACATAAAAAATAAAGCGTAATAATTTCCCAAACATTCCACACAATAAACATACAATTTACAGGTTAAAGAATTATTATTGAACAGAAGATTTTTAAAGTAAAGAAACTCACATGATTATATGAGGTAAAATAATGAAAAAGTTTTTAGCTGTGACTGCTGCTGTGCTGTCATGTTGTTTGTTTACGGCGTGCAGTGACAATGATAAACAGGAAAGTATTTCAAGTGAGATACCTGAGGGTGAAGCAGGGGAAGTAATTACTCCTGACGAAGATGATGATGAATACGGTCTTGGCGAGTACCGATACAGTTCGGACGGTACAAAGCTTTATTATGACGAAAATGAATATTCCACAGAACTTATACTCACGCTTGAAAAGTATTTCAAATCATTTGAAGAAAATAATTACGAAGATTATAAGTTCTGTCTTTATCCAAGTTATATCGACGAAATGAACAGTTATCTCAATGAAAACTATGAATATGACCTTGAAACGTCGTTTCAGAATCAGCGTGAAAGTCTTTCCGAAAAAATGGGCGGAGATTTTAAAATCACACGTATAAGGGCTGAAAAGGCAGAAAGTGACTCCGTCGAATCGTACTTTAAACCACTTAACGAAACTTTCGCAAAAGATTACTACAATGAAATAAAGGACAGTGCGGAAAATTTTCATCATCTTAAATTTTATGTAATGGCAGAGGACAGCGAAAAAACAGAATCACTTCTTGTGAGCGGATTTGAAATAGTATTTGCCGAAAAAGACGGCAGTTACTATACTTTCGGATAAAGGAGAAGTCTATGAAAAAATTTATAATTCTTTTGTGTGCCATGTCACTTATCTGCGTTTCGTGCAGTGACGAAAAATCAGGGACATCATCTACAGAGGGTAAAGCTCTTGTAAGCGACACAATCAGTGAAGGAATAAATGTAGCCGAAAACGAAATGCCTTTCGGTGCTACTATGACAGACCTTTTTTCAGACCGTGACGGTGTACCGATTTCAATTTCATATGAAAACCGTTTCATGACCGAGGATGAGGCAAGAAAGGTTTCAGATTATATTTCAGCGATAAACAGTTGTGATGCCGAACTGATGAAAAATACCTGTTACCCGTCGTATCTCGACTATCTTGTGACAGAGTACGAAAATACAGATGTTCAGAATTATCTTGATACAAGACATAGTAATATTAAAAGTTCTTACACAGGCGGAGAATTTGACTTCAATTATATTCTTATAAACTCCCTTATGGATGAAAATGACAATAACAGTGACACGGGTTTTTCGATACTTGATGCAAAAATTCATGAAAATTCCCCCGACGCTGAAATAACTTCCAGAAAAATTGTCGGAATAGACATTCTTTACACTCTTGACGAAGATAACGGAAGTTACTCGCTTACAACAAGAACAGGCTCAGATATGATGCTTTATATCTATACAATCGACGGACAAATTTATATTCTGTAATAAAAAAATGAGTTTGGTATAAAACCGAACTCATTTTTTTATTTCTGTAACACAAAATATTTTTTTATGTAACGGCTGATTGTCATGTATGAAATCTTAATGTCTGTATTTTCCTCTATAAAATCCGCAATCTTCTGACATGAATATTTTCGAGGAACTATATTGATAAAGTTTTTTAATGACTTTTTCTTCCGTAGTTGTCTCAATGACCGGAAGTGACATGAACGGAGACAATACTTTAACAGTTTCGCTTACAGCTTTATTTACAATTGATTCTATCTTTTCATATAATACTTTGTTGACAATGTTTTCAATTCTTTCGTCCAATACTTTGATGAATGTTTCTTCAACACTTAATGTTCCGTAAGCTCCTGTATGCCGTATTTCAGGAAGTACTTCAGACGTTACCCAATGTTTGAACTTTCTGGAAGTTTCAAGCTTAGATGAAAGAATAAGTGAGTACAAGCCACTTTCATTGATGATTGTAACATTAGGATTTCCACGCTTTTGAATACCGTAACAAAACGTTACGGTATTCAAATTGAAGATTCTTTTATCTTCTTCATCAACATGGTCTTTTATAGCTTTTCTTGGATTTGTGTAACCCAATGCTTTGGCTACATCAGTTCCTACAAAATATGGCTGTCCATTGATTTCTACTGTACGGATTTCCCCGAATTCTTCATTTCTGAAAATCTGAATTTCATTCATAATATTTTACTCCTTTTTAGTGCAGATTTATAATAAAAAACTGCTGGTTACAGAAGTTACCAACAGTTAAAAAGTATTGACAAATATCGCCCGATATGATATAATAATACATTTATAGGGCGTATTGCTTACAAGCTATTACAAAGTTATTCTGGTAACTCTTGTTTTGATGTCTGATTCAGGTCTGCCAACCTGTTTCAGACGGTGAGCGGTATGCTCTATACTAATAATATCACATTGTAGTCAAGACATAGCGGATAATTGTAAATTATCTATAATAATACATACTGTATTTTTTATAAAAAAAATTCCGCCGTTGCCGTTTTCGCCAAAATAGTTCAAAATTATACAAAAAAGTTCTATATCCATCTCGCAACAAAACTATTGACATAAATAATAAAAAAGAGTATCATTAAAAGTAATAAACTCTTGGTTTTTTGCCAGTGGAGAATTTTTGTAAGGAGGAAATTTTTATGCTGACTGACATGAACAGTAAATTTCAGAAAGAGGGTCTGACATTTGATGATGTACTTCTGATTCCCGCAAAATCAGATGTTACTCCGAATATGATTAAACTCGGTACAAATCTCACAAAAACAATCCGTCTCAATACACCGGTCATGACTGCCGCTATGGATACGGTTACAGATTCACGTATGGCTATTGCCATTGCCCGTGAGGGTGGTATAGGTATCATTCACAAAAATATGACTATAGAACAGCAGGCAGAAGAAGTTGACAAGGTAAAACGTTCCGAAAACGGCGTTATCGTTGACCCGTTCTCTCTCACAGAGAACCGCATTGTTGCAGATGCTGACGAACTTATGGGTAAATACAGAATTTCAGGCGTTCCGATTGTTGACACAAATAAAAAACTTGTGGGAATTATCACAAACAGGGATATGCGTTTTCTGAATGATTTCAGTGCGAAAATTTCCGAAGTTATGACAAAGAAAAATCTTATTACTGCTCCTGTCGGAACAACTCTCGAACAGGCTCAGGAAATTCTCCGTTCACATAAAATTGAGAAGCTTCCTATTGTTGACGACGAGGGAATTCTCAAGGGACTTATCACAATAAAGGATATAGAAAAATCTGTCCAGTATCCTAATTCCGCACGTGACAGCCGTGGCAGACTTCTTTGCGGTGCTGCTATCGGTGTTACAGCAAATGTTCTTGAAAGAGCAAAGGCACTTATTGACGCACAGGTGGACGTGCTTGTTCTTGACTCTGCACACGGTCACAGTGCAAATATTCTCAAGTGTCTTAAAATGGTAAAGGAAGCTTATCCCGACATTCCTGTTATTGCAGGAAACATTGCAACTGCAGAAGCAGCTGAGGACCTTATAAAAGCAGGTGCTGACTGTGTAAAAGTCGGTATTGGTCCTGGTTCTATCTGTACGACAAGAGTTGTTGCAGGTATCGGTGTACCACAGATTACAGCTATTTATGACGTTGCCTGCGTGGCTCAGAAGTATGGTATTCCCGTAATCGCAGACGGCGGTATAAAGTACTCGGGCGATATTGTAAAGGCTCTTGCAGCAGGTGCAAACGTTGTAATGCTCGGCTCACTTCTCGCAGGCTGTGCAGAAGCTCCCGGTGAAACAGAAATTTATCAGGGCAGACAGTTCAAGGTATATCGTGGCATGGGCAGTCTCGGTGCTATGGCTAACGGTTCTAAGGACAGATATTTCCAGGAAGGTGCAAAGAAGCTTGTACCTGAGGGTGTTGAGGGTCGTGTGCCTTTCAAGGGTGCTGTTGCTGATACAATTTTCCAGCTTGTCGGTGGTATACGTTCAGGCATGGGTTACTGCGGTTGTGAAACTATTCCCGACCTTCACGAAAAAGCACAGTTTGTAAGAATTACAGGTGCAGGTCTCAAGGAAAGCCACCCGCACGATATTTATATTACTAAGGAAGCTCCCAACTATTCAACACAGGTATGATTATATAAAAAACAAGCCGAACATAAAATGTTCGGCTTTTCTTGAAATATATTTACAGAAACAGGAAAATGCTATGAAAAAAGTAATTATTATAGGA
>CAMWGS010000040.1 GCA_947173865.1 uncultured Ruminococcus sp. | reverse complement strand
CTTTTTGCTATTTCAGACCTGCAACAGCCTTACGAAATTATTACGGGCAAAAAGACTTCTCCGCAGAATTTCCGAAAAAAAATGTCCTCAAAAATCCGTGAAACAGAATTTTATGATGAGAGAAAGGCACACAGAACCTCTAAACTTTACGAAAAATTATAAAGGTGGTTTTTATATGAAAGTTTTAATAGTTATTGATATGCAGAACGACTTCACAACAGGTATTCTTGGTAATCCTGAAACGGCTTCCGTTGTGAAAAACGTAACGGAATATATAAGAAAGTTCCGTGAGACAGAATCCGACGGAAAAATAATCGCTACGCTTGATACCCATGACGAAAATTACATGAATACTCAGGAGGGTAAATATTTACCTGTTCCGCATTGTATAAGAGGTACGGACGGCTGGAAGCTTGTCCCTGAGATTGATAAAGTACTTGGTGAATTTATAAGGCTTGAAAAAATAACTTTCGGTGCGGTTGACCTGCCTTTTGTAGTGGGACGTGATGAAAAAATTGAAGAAATTCAAATTATGGGCGTATGTACTGATATATGTGTGATTTCAAACGCAATGATTATAAAATCAGCATTTCCCGAAGTGCCTGTAAGAGTTATTGCGGAATGTTGTGCAGGAGTTACGCCTGAAAGCCACAGAACAGCTCTTGATGCTATGAGAGCTTGTCAGATTATTGTTGAGGAGTGAAAATTATGATTTGTATAAAATATAAGGAGACCTATTTTCCGAAATCACAGCGTTTTCCGGACGGGGCTTGGAAAATAGATATTCCCGAAATTCATGTAACGGACAACTCGCCGATTGAAATAGAGTACATGAATTCTTTCGATGATTTGACTCTTTTGATTTATATAACTGAAAATCTCAAGGAGCATTACAGCAATCCCATAAATTTATATATTCCTTATCTGCATAACGCACGTATGGACAGAGTTTATGACAAAAGCGAAGTTTTTACACTGAAATACTTCTGTAAGATTATAAACTTTCTCGGTTTCAATAAAGTAACTGTTCTTGATGCACATTCACCCGTATCACCTGCACTGCTTGACTGCTGTGAAAATCTTTCTCCCGAAAAATATATAAATTCTGCTGTTGAACTTTCGGGAATCGACAGGAAAAATGATTATGTATTTTTTCCCGATGAAGGAAGCTGTAAACGTTATTCTTCTATGTTCAAGGATTTTCGGCATATCGGTTTCGGAATAAAAAAGCGTAACTGGATTGACGGAAAAATTCTCGGGCTTGATGTTTTCGGTGAATCTCCCGAAAACCGTAATGTCCTGATAATTGACGATATATGCTCTTTGGGCGGAACGGTTTACTATTCCGCAAAAAAGCTAAGGGAGCTTGGCTGTGGTGATATATATGTATATTTTACACACTGTGAGGAATCTATAAAAAGAGGTGAACTTCTTAAGGGTGATTTGATAAAGCATATATACACTACAAATTCTCTTTTTGATACTGAACCCGACAGTAAAATGACTGTCTTTGACTGTTTCTGATTATAATATAAGGAGTGATTACTTTTGTACGATTATATAAACCCTATGCTGATGTGTGACTTTTACAAAACCGTACACAGCGATATGATTAACCCGAAAATGACTAAATCCATGTCATACTATACCCCACGTATGAGCCGTGTTAAACGCTGGGACAGTGTTGTTAACTTTGGTTTGCAGATGTTTATAAAAACCTATCTCATAGAATTTTTTAATAAGAACTTTTTTGAACGTCCCGAAAATGAAGTGGTCGGGGAGTTTGAGCGTGTACTTGATGCATCTTTGGGAAAAGGCGTATATAATTCCGAAAAAATCCGTAAACTTCACAGACTGGGTTATCTGCCTGTTGAGATTACCGCATTGCCTGAGGGCGAAAAAATACCGGTACACGTTCCGATGTTCAGTATAAGCAATACACATGAAGATTTTGCATGGCTTCCGCAGGCTCTTGAAAGTCTGATAAGTGCGGAGATATGGTATCCGCAGATTACCGCAACAGTAGGTGCGACTTACCGTGAAATAGTAAATAAATACTATAATCTGACTTGTGATGACAATATAAGCCGTTCAAAAGCTCTGGGTTCGTTTGATTTCAGAGGAGATACGTGTTTTGAAGCTGCACTGAAAGCTGTGGCAGGCTGGTGTTTGTCGTTTGAGAATACGGCAACAGTTCCAGCAATTCCTTATCTTGAAAATATGTTTGGCTGTAACTGTGAAAAGGAATCTGTGGTATTTGGTGCGGTAAGTACGGAACATTTTGTTATGTGTTCAAATTATGCCTGTGACGGCGATGAAATAACTTTCCTCAGAAAGTTACTCACCGAACTTTATCCGAATACAAGTTTTTCGGCTGTGCTTGATTCTTATGATTACTGGAACGTTATTGACAATATACTTCCTCAGCTTCACGACGAAATTATGAACCACAATGGCTGTATGCTTATGCGAGGAGATTCGGGTGACTGCGTTGAAGTAGTAACAAAGACGGTTTTCAGGCTGTGGGAACAGTTCGGCGGTACTGTAAACAGTAAGGGCTACAAAGTTCTTGACCCACACGTAAAAGCTATTTACGGCGACAGTATAACGGTACAGCGTTGTGAAGAAATTTACGAAATACTTATGAAAAACGGCTTTGCGTGTTCAAATGTTGCTTTGGGTGTGGGTTCTTTCTCCATGCACTGCATAGAGGAGGACGGCATATTGAAACCTTTCACAAGAGATACATTTGGTTGTGCTATAAAGGCTTGTTATGCGGAAATCGACGGCAGGGAATATCCCGTTTTCAAGAATCCTAAGGACAGTGGTTTCAAGAAAAGTCAGAAAGGTCTTTGCTACGTTTACCGTGACGAAAACGGAACTTTACAGTATGAGGATAATTTCACGGCAAGCAATATCCCTGACGGAAATCTTCTTGAACCTGTTTTCAGGAACGGTAAGCTTTTAAAGGAATATACTCTCAACGAAATACGTCAGACTCTTAACAACGGAAATTTCTGACTTGACAAAAGCACATAAATTATACTATAATAGAAAAAAACGGAGGTAATCTGCTATGGGAAACTTTGACGCTAAACAGGCAGTTGAAAAAATTACTGCGTGGATTAAAAATTATTTTGAAGAAAACGCTTCTCTCACAACTAAGGCAGTTGTTGGAATTTCAGGCGGTAAGGACAGTTCGGTTGCGGCGGCACTCTGCGTGAAAGCACTGGGCAAAGACAGAGTTATTGGTGTACTTATGCCACAGGGTGAGCAGGCTGACATAGAATTCAGCAAACTTCTTGTTAAAACTCTCGATATTCAGCACTATATAATCAATATCGGTGAGACTGTAAAATCTTTCATGACCGAAATAAAAAATCATATTGAGCCGTCAGGTCAGGCAATTGTAAACACTCCCGCACGTATCAGAATGACTACTCTTTATGCGGTTGCGGCAACGGTCGGCGGTCGTGTTGTGAATACCTGTAATCTTTCTGAGGACTGGGTGGGCTATTCCACAAAGTTCGGTGACGCAGCAGGGGACTTTTCTCCACTTTCTGACTTCACGGTTACTGAAATTCTCCAAATAGGCGACGAGCTGGGACTTCCTTATGAACTTGTACACAAAGTCCCCATTGACGGACTATGCGGAAAAACCGACGAGGAAAATTTAGGCTTTACCTATGCCGAACTTGATACCTATATAAGAGGTATTACAGACCTCTCCGATAAGCCTGAACTTAAGGAAAAAATAGACCGTATGCACAAAAATAATCTTCATAAATTACAGCTTATGCCGACATACAGACAGTAAAACAAAACCGCACAGCTTTAAGTTGTGCGGTTTTTTTATTTTTCAATATATCACATTACAATAATCAATCAGATTTATAATTTGAAAAACGCTGATTATCCAAAGTGGTATTATATTGAACAGGACAAGTATGATATAATTTTTTTCCGATGAGTTTCTTTTCACGCATCTTACGGTAAAAAAAGACTGAAAGTATTGTAAATATAACAGGTATACCAAAACTTTGAGCAGGTACAAGATAATTTCTTTCAAACAATGCATAAGCGTTATTAATGAATATTGCACCGTCAATAGTTGCCGAAAAATAGAACACCAGCCAGAAACACCAGTAACACGCAACTATTACAATGATTGCATCAAGAAAAGTAAACATGAATTTTTTGGTATTCATTTATATCGCCTCCTTTAAATTCTATCAAAAATCTCTTTAATAGTAATCGGAGGGATTTTATCAAGTTCTTTAAGAGAATAGTTCCATTCAAGTGCTTTATCAGTAAATCCCATAAGTTCCCAACTTTTATAGGCATAAAGATAACCGTAGCCTTTGTCAACCTTGCGAATATTGTCAATTATAAGTTTTTCTTCGTCAAAAATTGCAACAAATCCATAATCAAATACTCCACTGTTTTCGCTACGCATAAAACCCAAAACATAACAGCATCCTGTTTTTTATCAATTTCCAGATGTTTTAATACCATTTTTTTGTCATCTGCAAATAATGTATTAATTTTAGTAAAAGAACCGGTTTCGTATATTCCAAGTTGTGTAGCCGTACTGAAGACAGGCTTTTCAATATTATAAAAGAATTTTCCGTTTGCTGAAAACACAAATCCCTCATCTTGTGCTCCTCTGTTGGTAACTTTATGTTTTTTTATAAGTGACAGACTGTCCAAGTTATAAAAACCAATGTAACCCGCTATAGATTTTACTGCAATAATATCATTATCCGGCATAAAAGTTGCTTTATAAGCATAAGGGAAATCTTTGAATTTCTTTAATTCTTTTCCGTTTCTGTCATATATGTAAACTGTTCCTCCAGTGCAACCAACATTAAATGATTCATTTTTATAAAAACCCCAGAATTTTCTCATAAATACCTCCGTTAAATTCCCATTTATTATAGAACAACTGCTTTACCGTCAGGGTATATTTTTCCCAGACACACGGAAAATATTCATTCTGATAAATAAGCATTAAAGCAGAAAAGAAACCGTTTTTTTGTAGATATTGTTCGATACAAACCCATGATAAATCTCTTTTTACCATGTCAAGAATCTCATTTTCAAGACCTGTTTCTTCATATAAATCCTGTCTGCCTAGCCCCATTTAATCCATAATTTTTCTTCTGTTGCAGACGATATACGTGAAAATATATCATCAATTTTTTCGTTACCTATAACATTTTGTGCTTCATGTTCCAATTGTGTGATATGATAGTCCCATAATTTGAAATGTTTGTCATTGTAAGAATCAAATGCTTCAAAAATCGAATATATTACCTTATATTCATTAGTTGGTGTTCCGCATTTTGAAAATCAGTCAATATTATTTAATTTGGCAATAAAACCAGAAATTGCAGACATTATACTTTCCACCTGTTTTATTTTTCAGGATTGACTTCGGTTACTTCAACAGTAATATAATCGAAAAAGTCCTTTATTTCGTCAGCGGAATTACAAGTAAATTCGTCGTACATTATGAAAGTACCATTTGCGGAAACCGAATTATCGTCGCCCTTTATGAAAGTTACAGCTATCGGAGCAGTATTGTCATACGTATACAGATATATATTTTTTGTATCAGCGTTTTCATTGACAAAAGTTTTTCCGGCGGTACAGATTCCTGCAACGGCTACATCTTCAACGCCTCCTTTTCCGTTAATATTATTTATTAGATAACCATAGGTTTTCGGCAAAAGGAAAGTTTTCAGATTATCGGAAATATTATCAAAACCGTTCATTTCCACTAATTTTTCAAGTTCTGTATCGGAAGCCTGAATAGAGTAGACAGCTTTCGGAGTAGAGTAGTCTCCGTCGGCAAGCTCCTGAATAGCAGACTTTGTACTGTCTGGTGCGGTTAGATTGATATATTCTTCGTTTTGTATCATTTCAGTCATAAGCTGAACGACTTCCAGCCCCTGTGCATATAATGACTTTGTTTCAGTATTGATTTTGTTGTTTCCGCAAGCAGACAATGCAAATATAGATAAAAGTGCAGTGGTTGTGATTCCTGTTGACTTTTTCATTTGATTACTCCATTTCTATGAATGACTTGTTTACGGATTGGCATATTTTCACATAAAATCCTGAATTTAAAAGCTGATTGTAACAAGCTTCAGCCATAATCAGACTTGAAAACAGTCCGAAAACAGCCGAACCGCTTCCCGTCATGACTGACGAAAGAGCGTTACATTCAAGCATAGTCGACTTTATGGCATTTACTTCGTCAAGCTGTATAGCGTCCTCAAAGAGATTGCCGAAATATTTATAAGCATTTTCAGGCGAATTTTCGATAGCTTCAACAAGTTTGTCGGTCTGTGGGTGGACAGGATTTACAAGAGCGTCAATTTTTCTGTACGCTTCGGCAGTCGAAACACCTTGCTTTGCCTTTGCAATGACGAAAATTTTTCCCGAGTAGTCGACAATGGGGGTTATTTTTTCACCTATTCCTGAAACGTAGGCTGTTCCGCCCGTCAGGAAAAAAGGAACGTCCGCACCGAGCTTTTCAGGGGAAATAATTTCTTTTTCTGTCATTTTTGAAAGACAGTAAAGAACCGCAGCAGCGTCAGAACTTCCACCGCCCATACCTGCCTGTGATGGAATACCTTTTTTTATGTGGATTCTGCAACCCGATTTTATACCATGCTGTTCAAAAAAGAATTTTGCGGTTTTATATGCTATATTTCTTTCGTCGCAAGGTATAGGGTCGGAATCTGCAAAATTTTCAGGCAATTCACATGATATACTTATGTCGGATTCAGTAAGTTCAACGGTTACTTCGTCGTAAATTCCGACGGTCTGAAAAACGCTTTCAATACTGTGATAACCGTTGTCAAGCCTGCCCGTAACATCAAGAGCAAGATTTATTTTTGCGGCGGACTTAACTTTCATGATTTTCACCTTTGAGTTTTTCAATAAAGTTTTCGATACGTCTCATAGCTTCCATAAGGTGTTTGAGGGAGTAAGCGTAGGAAATACGAATATATCCCTCACCGCTGTCACCGAAAGCATTGCCCGGAACTACTGCCACTTTTTCCTCATAGAGAAGTCTTTCACAGAATTCTTCACTTGTAAGTCCCGTACTCTTTATACACGGGAATACATAGAATGCTCCTTCGGGATTGAAACAGGTAAGACCGATTCTGTTGAATTCGTTCACAAGATAACGACGGCGTGTATCATATTCGTCCCGCATTTTTACAATTTCAGCGTCACAGGAGTTGAGAGCCTCAACAGCGGCATTCTGGCTGATATACGGACTGCACATAATGCCGTACTGGTGAATTTTTGCAATCTGGGATATAATAGGTTCAGGAGCGGTTACATAGCCGAGTCTCCAGCCTGTCATAGCGTAAGCCTTTGAGAAACCATTTACATATATAGTACGTTCTCTCATGCCGTCGAGTTCTATTATGGAGAAATGTTTTCTGCCGTATGTAAGTTCAGAGTAAATTTCGTCCGAAAGAACCATTATATTAGTACCACGCAGAAATTCGGCAATAGGTTCTAAATCTTCCCTTGTCATTACCGCACCTGTCGGGTTGTTCGGGAACGGCATTATAATTATTTTTGTACGTTCTGTTACTTTGTCTTTGAAGTCATCAAGAGTGAGTTTGAAATTATTTTCAATTCTTGTCGGAACAGGTACGGCAACACCACCGACGAGTTCAACAAGCGGAGCATAGCACACGAAACATGGTTCTACTACAAGTACTTCATCACCCGGGTCAACGATTCCACGAATAGCGAGGTCAATTCCCTCCGAACCACCTACGGTAACTATCACCTCATTTTCGGAGTTGTATTCAACTCCGTGCTTTTTTCTGATTCGCTGACATATAGCGTTTCTGAGTGGTTCAATACCTTTGTTTGCACCATATATGATATGCTTGCGTTCAAGTACCTGTATAGCGGCTTTACGGATTACCCATGGTGTCGAGAAATCGGGTTCACCTACTCCGAGACTTATAACGCCCTCCATAGTTCCTGCAATATCAAAGAATTTTCTTATTCCTGATGGTTTCATCTTTTTTATTTTGTCCGAAAGGACTTTGTCGTAATCTATCACGGTTAACAGAGTCCCCTTTCGTCAGTCTCCTCACGGTCAATGAAGATACCTTTTTCCTTGTATTTCTTGAGAATGAAGTGTGTAGCAGTTGAAAGCACGCCGTCTATAGTTGAGAGACGTTCCGACACGAACAAAGCAACGTCTTTAAGGTTGTTTCCCTTTACTTCAACGGCAAGGTCATATGCTCCCGACATGAGATTGACGCTTTCAACTTCGTCGTACATCATAATAGTCTTAGCTATGTCGTCAAAACCGCAGTCACGCTGTGGTGTTACTTTGAGTTCGATAGTTGCATAAACGGTTGAATTGTCATAAAGTTCGTCATCAACGATAACGCTGTAACCCTTTATAACACCCTCATCTTCAAGTTTTTTTATTTCAGCTGCTGCCTCGTCTGCCGTAACTCCGAGTATTTCACCGAGTTCGGTATTTGAAATACGTGCATTCTGCTGTAAAATTTTTACGATATCACTCATAAAATATCATTCCTTTCGTAATCAGTCAATATTAATAAAGTATGGTTTTCTCTTTTTAAAATAACACAGGCGGGAGAACCCCGCCGCCTTTGCGGTCTCCACACCGTCAGCGACATTTTTTCCTATATCTTCAATTGTATGGGCATCAGAACCTATTGAGAGTACTTCACCGCCCATGTCCCTGAAAAGCTTTACATATTTAAGACACGGGAAAACGTCTCCGAACCCCTGTCTTATTCCTGAGGTATTTATTTCAATTCCCTTTCCGTTCTGTGCGAGAATACGGAAACTTTCTGCAATAATTTCGTCAAAACGGCTTATATCGGGATTTATGCTGTTTCTGCATTTCATATAACGCAGGCAGTATGTAAGATGTCCGAGAATGTCAAAACAGTTCATTTTGCAGAGCTGATAAACTTCTTTGAAATACCTTTCAAGAAGTTTATAAATTTCGTCTGCTGACATATTTGCATAGTCTATATAATAGAAGTCCTTTTCACCTTTGAGCTGGTGCATTGACCCTATAATGAAATCAAGTCTTTCGTCGGAAATAATCTTTTCGGCAACTTCAATGTCCTGTGTTGCCTGTCCCATTTCGACACCGCAGATAAGATTGAAATTATTATATTTTTCTTTCAGTTCCGTAACGGCATTTACGGAGTTATAAAAATCTTCTGCATAATTGAAGTAGTCAAAATTTTCCGTATCTGAATAATGGTCTTTCTTATACCATGTACTGCATTCACAGTGGTCAGTGACAGCATATGCGGAAAGTCCGGCATCAATGGCTTTTTTTATACATTCATTTATATCTGCTTCCGAATCCATTGAAAACTGTGTATGTGTGTGACAGTCAATCAGTTTCATTGAAATCACCTTCCTTTTTTTCTTTAGACATTATTATATCACAACAGTCAGATATATGCAAGTTTTTTTTTGATTAACCAATATAAAAGACAAATAACCTTGAAATTTGTTCAAGTATATGCTATAATTATGATATAATAATATCAATGGAGGTTTTTTGATATGAAAGCAGTTGTAACTGTAATAGGTAAAGACAATGTCGGCATACTTCATAAGGTGTCGGGAATCTGTACGGAGTACAATGCAAACGTACTTGAAGTAACACAGAGTGTTCTTCAGGATATGTTTGCCATGATTATGCTTGTGGATATTTCTGCAATGTCAGCAGACTTTGCACAGCTCGTTGACAGAATGGAGACTCTCGGCAAGGAACTGGGACTTTCAATCCATACAATGCATGAGGACATCTTCAACTCAATGCACAGCATTTAATCAGAAAGGAAGTCCACAAATGCTTAATGTATACGATATACTCGAAACTATAAGAATGATTCAGGATGAATGTCTTGATATCAGAACAATCACAATGGGAATTTCACTCCTCGACTGCATCGACACCGATATAGACAAGGCTTGTGAAAAGGTCTACAACAAGATTGTTGACCGTGCAAGGAATCTTGTTCCTGTTGGTCAGCAGATTGAAAAGGAATACGGCATTCCGATTATCAACAAGAGAATTTCCGTTACTCCTATTGCAATGCTTGCCGCAGCGTGTCCAAATCAGAATCCCGTGAAGTTTGCAAAAGCTCTGCAAAGAGCTGCTGACACCTGCGGAGTAAACTTTATAGGCGGATATTCCGCACTTGTACATAAGGGTTTCAGTGCAGGAGACATGGCTTTGATTCAGTCCATTCCCGAAGCACTCGACGTTACACAGAATATATGTTCTTCTGTTAATATCGGTTCAACAAAGTCAGGTATAAATATGGACGCTGTAAAGCTTATGGGACAGATTGTAAAGCAGTCCGCAGAAAGAACAGCTGACCGTGACTGTATAGGACCTGCAAAACTCGTTGTTTTCTGTAATGCAGTTGAGGATAATCCCTTTATGGCAGGAGCATTTCACGGCGTGGGTGAGCCTGACTGTGAAATTCACGTAGGCGTATCGGGTCCTGGTGTTGTGCGTTCGGCACTTACAAAATACCCCGACGCTTCAATAAACGAAATAGCTGACGTAATCAAGAAAACGGCTTTCAAGATAACACGTATGGGTCAGCTTGTCGGTGCAAGGGCTTCAAAGGAACTCGGTGTACCGTTTGGTATCGTTGACCTTTCACTTGCTCCTACTCCAGCTATCGGCGACAGTGTTGCACATATCCTTGAGGAAATGGGTCTTGAAATGTGCGGTACTCACGGCACAACGGCTTGTCTTGCAATGCTCAACGACGCAGTTAAAAAAGGCGGTGTTATGGCATCTTCAACAGTCGGAGGACTTTCGGGTGCATTTATTCCCGTATCTGAGGACGCAGGAATGATTGACGCAGCAGTTGCAGGTGTTTTGAGTCTTGAAAAGCTCGAAGCAATGACCGCTGTATGTTCAGTAGGTCTTGATATGATAGTTGTACCCGGTGACATAACTCCCGAAACAATCTCTGCAATTATAGCCGACGAAGCTGCCATAGGTATGGTAAACTCAAAGACAACAGCAGTCCGTCTTATTCCTGCTATCGGTAAGAAAGAGGGCGAAACTCTTGAATTCGGCGGACTTCTCGGAAGCGGTCCTGTTATGCCCGTACGAGAAAAGTCACCTGCCAAATTCATTAACAGAGGCGGACGTATTCCCGCACCTATGCAGAGTCTTAAAAACTAAATTCTTATTTCGGTTTACTCTTGAATTATACTCATAAGTAAACCGAAATTTACATATATAGGAGATGAAAATATGACAAATAATTCAAATTTGAGTGATAATAAAAATAACAGATTAGAATTTTCGATAAAAATAAAAAAAGAAGTTCGTATGAATGTAGGTGGAATCTGCTGTTGGTGTAAAAAATATACGCATTGTGGAGTAATAGCCCATATTTATCCAGCTGCTAAAAACGGTCCACGAAGTAAAGAAATGGAGTTGTTTTATTGGATAAATGAAGATTACATAACAAGTGATAAAAATGCTATATGGCTTTGTTTGGAGTGTCATAATAAAATTGATAAAAAAGAGAACGAGTTTAAATATACAGGTACTCGTCTAATGAGTGAGAGAAAGGAAGTAGAAAACTGGTGGGATAATTATGGCAGTATTGGATAATAAATTTGACGAAGAACAAAAAGGAGCTATAAAAATTGGATGTTTTTGGGATTATGATAAATACGACTTGGATAGAATGATATTATTATGTATTCTTTATGAT
>CAMWGS010000039.1 GCA_947173865.1 uncultured Ruminococcus sp. | reverse complement strand
GTATCGGACAGATTTTCCGTCTGCTTAATCTCGGTACGGCTTTTTATAATCTTCTGCCTTACAGACAACTTGACGGCGGTGCCGGTCTTGCCCTGCTTACAGACGGAAGTCCGTATGAGCGTACAGTGAACACAGTCCTTACATCTATAAAATTATTGTTTTCGGTTTTTCTTTTGGGATTGTCGGTATTCTGCGGACGAGAGTTTGTGCCGTTGTTTTTAGTTTCGTTAATGTTGTTTATATCTGAAAGAGGTCTGCCATGAAAAGAATATTTCTTTCCGCAATTATGATTCTGTGTACGTCGTGTGCCGTGCCCGAAAACTACGGACAGGCAGAAGAATCAGTCACATCATACGTGCAGGAAATGGAACAGCTTTACATTGATTCCGATACGGAGGAATATGTTCCTTTAAATTATATCAATCAAATCGGAATGTGGTTTCCTTATATGCATTTTGATGAATATATGTACAGAAAGACGGCTGACGAATTCCGTACGGCTGTACGTGAAAAATTTGTCGAGGCACAGAAAGAGTCCGTAAATACAGTTTATCTTCATATTCACCCTTGCGGTGACGCTTATTACAGGTCTGATATTTTTCCGTCGGGAACGTATCTTGACGGCGATTATGACCCGTTGGAAATCATGACTGAAGAAGCTCATTCACTTGGTCTTTCCGTTCATGCGTGGCTGAATCCTCTGCGATGTCAGACTGTTGAACAGATGAAGAATGTGCCTGAAAGTTTTATTGTCAGACAGTGGGCGGAAAATCCCGAATGTCATTTCGTGGAAATAGTAAATGACCGCTGGTATCTCAATCCTGCTTATGATGAAACGGTACAGCTTATTTGTGATGCTGTTGACGAAATAACAGATAATTATAATATTGATGGTATTCATATTGACGATTATTTCTACCCGACTACAGACCCCGAATTTGACCGTACAGCTTTTGAAAACAGTGGAAGCGACAGTCTTGAACAGTGGAGGACGGAAAACTGTACACGGTTTGTAAAAGCTATTTATGATACTGTTAAAAAACATGATAAAAATATGCTTTTCGGAATAAGTCCGCAAGGGAATATAGACGCAAATTATAACACTCAGTACGCAGATGTAAGGCTGTGGGGGAATGAAAGCGGATACTGTGACTATATTGTTCCGCAGATTTATTTCGGATTTCAGAACGAAACCTGTCCGTTTGTTCCTACTTTAGCAGAATGGGAAACGCTTGTTTCAGACGAAAATGTTATGCTGATTATAGGACTTGGTGCGTATAAGCTCGGACAGGAGGATAAGTGGGCAGGAGTTGCAGGGGAACAGGAATGGATTGAAAATCCCGATATAATAAGACAGCAGATAGAGCTTGTCAACTCATCATCTGCTGTCGGCTATGCTTTGTATTATTAAAAAGGACGTTCAGAAATTTATCTGAACGCCCTGAAAATCATGTGAGAAGGTCAACCGAAAGTTTTCTCGAATTTATATCATAGTAATCACCGAGTTCGGCAACATAGAAACGGAAACATACTTTTCCGTTGAAAGTCATGATGTCGCCTTCTTCCGATACTCCGAGTTCGGCAAGCTGACTGTCATCAAGAGTATTGAGGTATACGGAGTGACTTTTTTCAACGAAAAACTGACTCATTTCCTTGTTGGTGAGGTCACTGAAATAAAGATTTCCTGTAATGTCATCATGGTCGGCGAGAAGTTCGGCATCAGGATTGAGTACATAATATCTGCTTCCGTCCTTGCCTATTCCGAAATGTGCAAGCTGTTCTTCGTTAAGTTCATCAAGAGGAAGCGGGTCAACGTCGTGTGCAGTTTTGCCGATAGCAAACTTGTCCTCCGCATAAACATCACTCATTGAAAGGTTGAGTTTTTCGTCAAATGTATATCCGAATTTTTCAAGTTCACTGTCTGAAAGGGTAAATGTGATTTTATCGGAAAGCTTGTTGAGTTCGGTTGTTATATCTTCACGTGACTGTGTGTCCCACTGAACATCAATATTTTCACATACGGGTCTTTCAACATAAACGGCTCTGTCCATGTTTTTAAGTGTGAAGATTGCAAGCGGTTTTTCCTGACTGAATAAATATTCGTCTGCGTAGTTTGGTTCAACGTAAACAGTGGTACTTCCGTTTGAGCTGTCCTCTGTATTTACGACGGAATAACGGTATTTTCCCGAAGGTGATACGCCTGATTCAATAATTGTTTCCTTTGCGGTAGCGACAAAAAACGAGGTAAACAGAAAATATCCCAATGCACCGAATATATATAGAAGCATTGTAATTGTACCTAAAGCGGTTTTTGAACCTTCACCCGCTCCCGAAAATAGAAGTATAATCACACCTGTAATCATGATTGGAACTATAAGTCCCCATTCACCGAAATAAAGTATGACGACGGGTAACATTGCAGGAAGGATAATAAAACTTGCGATACGTGTCAGAATCTGTTTTCTTGAATAGAGCATTGCAACAAGTGCAATGATTGATACACCTGTAGTAAGCAGGCAGAGCGATACACGTGACATTATATGTATATCGTAGAAAACAGAAAAGTAACAGATACGGCATACAAGATAGGCATAAAATACGCTTATCAAAGCTACGCATCTTTTTGTCCATACATTTGATAAAATTTTTTTCATTGCAGCCTCCAGAATAAGAGTAGTATATTAAAAAACCGTGCTATTGCAGGTCACTCATTATATTATAGCATTTTCTGCGACAAGATACAAGTTATTTTTCAATTTTTTCACGAAAAAATCATATTAAATTCTCAGACTTTTTGCTTTACAAATTCGGTAAAAAACTGTATAATAGTTGTTATAGAAAAATGAAAAGAGTGAAAATATGAAAAGAAAAATATTTATAATTTTCTCTGTAGTAATTATGGTTCTGATTTTCTGCTTTTCCATGGAAAATTCTTCCGAATCTTCCCAAAAAAGCAGGAGTATTACAGAATTTATTGTAAAATTTTTTGCGGATAACTATGATGATATGTCTCTGAGCGAAAAGAAACATATGCTTCGTCAGACTGAGCATATAATAAGAAAACTCGCACATTATTCTGTTTATACGGTGCTTGGGCTTCTTTTGTCACTGTCTGTCGGTTCGGGGAAGTTTCTTAGTCGTGAGACACTGATAACTTTGGTTTTCGGGTTTGTATATGCCTGTTCCGACGAATTTCATCAGTATTTTGTAAAGGGACGTGGTTGCAGGTTTACTGATGTCATGATAGATACAGGCGGAGTTTTGACAGGGATACTTATTTCTATTTTAGTATTACGTGTTTACGGTCATTTTAAACATAAATTTTTTTCTAATCCCCTCTGAAAAAAGAGGGGATTCTGATATTTCAGCGTGATGATGCCGTTGTGGTCTGTGAAGCCGTTGAAGTGCCGTATGACGATACGGAAGTACCTGTATTAGTACCTGTTCCCGTACCCGTTCCTGTTGTTTCGGGAACTTCACCGTCCTCATTCGGCAGAACGGCAGTGGGTTCAACTCCGTTGAGACCGTAACATTTCTGATATTCAAGAATAATATCACGAATCATATATTTTGAATATTCACCACCTTCAATAACGCCTGCAAAAGCAATTTCAGGGTCGTCTGCAGGGGCAAATCCGATGAAGAACGAATTTTGTTTGCTCAGGTCGTTCTGGTCTGTCTGCGGAGTACCTGTCTTTATCGCAACGTCAAAACCGAGATTTGAAAGCGAGTATCTGGAAACAGGAACATTTTTTGAAGCGTCAATCATACCGCCTGTAATGTAGTCATAAAGACTTTCGTCGTTAAGTTCTATTTTTTCGGCAACAGTCGGCTGTGTTTTATATATAAGTTCGTCTGTACCATATTTATAGAGACTGTCAACAAGATACGGTTTGTAGCGTACACCCTTATTTGCAATTGTATTGGCAACAACAGCCATTTGCAGAGGGGTCATGCCACAGTCGTAGTTTCCTATACCTGCCTGAATTACGAAACCTACATACCAAGGCAATCCACGTTCAGCAAAAGTTTCGGGATTACAGAGATAGCCCGCAGCGTCACCCGTTTCAATACCTGTGCTTGAACCCAAACCATAAAGCTGTGCATATTTTGTTATGTTGTCGATTCCGAGACGGCTTGAAAGTTCATAGAAATAGCAGTTGCATGAAACCTTTATTGCGGGACGGACTGAAATATTTCCGTGAGTACCTGTACATGAGAATGTTGAACCGTGAAAATTATAGTAATGTCCGCAGTAAAGAGTGGTGTACGGCGTTACAATTCCCTCATTGAGACCTGCTGTGGCGGTAACTGTTTTGAAAGTCGAGCCTGGTCGGTAAAGACCATAGGTACAGCGGTTAAGAAGCGGAGAGTCTTCATCTCCGAGAAGTTCTTCATAATCCATTGCATAGTCTTTAAGATTATAGGTGGGGGCAGTAGCCATACCTTTTACCGCACCTGTTTTAGCGTCAAGTACTACAATAGCACCTTTGTTTGCGTTGCCGTGATTCCAGTTTTTCCTTAGATAATCATTAAGAAAATTATCAAGTATTCCCTGTAGTTTAAGCTGATAAGCACCGTCTACAGTAAGCTTGACAGTACTGCCCGAACTTGTTTCGTTTATTGTTTTAACTCCTGATACTTCACCGTCTGAAACAGAAATTTCCTCAAGACCGTTCTGGCCTCTCAGCTCAGTTTCCATTGCACTTTCAATTCCACTTTTTCCGAGAGTATCATTAAGTGCGTAACCTTTTGTTTTAAGTTCGTCATATTCGTCCGCATAAATGGGACCTACCGTACCTATTTCGTGTGGCAGTATATCTCCCCTTGCTATACGTCTTTCGGAAACTTCGACCGCTTCAACGCCCTTGTAAAAGTTGCCGAGTTCCTTTATGTCCGTGATTGTCTGTGAATCGACGTTTTCAGCAAGCACAAGGTCATTGCTGTAAGAAAATTCCTTTTCAAGCATTTCGTAGCGGATACCTGCTATTATACGTTTTTCCCTTTCGGTGTAGGTATCTGCTATTTCATAATCTGAAATAAGCTTGTCAATACAGTTTTCAGCCGACGCATAGACATTCAGGTGAAGTTTTTCAACAACATCTGAAACATCGTCTGTTGTGAATTCATACGGTTCGGTCATTGTTATGGGTAAACTTTCCCTGAACTTACAGCTATGTTTCAGCAAAGCCATGTATACATTTATCAGAACTTCATTTCCCTTGCTTAAATCTTCGGGAAAAAAAGCCTTTTGCAGTACAATATCACTCCGCTTGTCGTTTGTAACAATTAGATTGTCATTGAAATCAATAATTTCTCCTCGTGTTGCCTTTACTTCTTTTGTGTAAACAAGGGTATCGTTGTTTGATTCCGCCTGACTTACAGTGTCACCGCCTACTACCTGTATTTTCATAAGCCTTGTGGCACTTGTGGCAACGGACATCACAACAACACCAACAACAATTACCGATTTAATGGTATCTGATAAAGTCTTTATACAAATCACTCCTTTATAGAAAACCGCACATATAGCCTGTGCGGTTCATAGTTAACGCTGTTCGCCTGATTTTATTGTTTCTTCTATGGTAAGATGAGTTTTAGGCATCAGAAAGTGATTTATCATTCTGAACAGCAGATAGACGAAAACCGAAGATATAACCGTATATGCCCAGACTTTCAGAGTATATTCGGTGAATATGCGTTCAGTGTTTTCATAGTTCCATATTTCGTAGTAGAATTTGTAGTCAAGTAAGCACTGTATGTATGAAATAACGGCAGATACAAATAAAAAGCTTACAAATTTATATCTGAGATAAAATTCAAACAGAAGCGATATAACTATACAGAATACCGTCAGAATAACGGCGTTATATCCGAAAAGCTTTCCGCAGCTTATGTCAATAAGAAAACCGCATATTGCACCTGTAACGGCTGAAGCATACTGATTGTTGTTGACGGCAATGCACAGAGCGACAGGTAAAAGTATAATGGGCTTACGCCATGTACCTGAAGCCATAATTATGAATCCTGCAAATATTACAATATAATACAGAATCCATCTCATTGCGGTTTTGATGTATAAAATACGGTGTTCACGTGTAGTTTTAAGCCTCATTCGGAATCCTCCCTTTTGCCTGTAAAGTCAGTTATTACAAAAACAGAAGTGAGATTTGTTATGTCGGCACACGGTTCTATTTCCGCATATGCAGAAAGACCGTTTGAGTCCATATCAACGCTTTTTACTTTTCCGACAGAATATCCTTTAGGGAATAGTCCGCTTGTACCGTCGGTAATCATGAGGTCATTTTTTTTCAGCGTATTGTCCGTACGGAGATGTATGAGTTTTGTCATACCATTTTCAGCCGATGTTACAGTACCTTCTATAATCCCCGTATCGTCGCCCGAAGACGAACATTTTACGGCTATTGAGAGGTCGGGAGATAGAATAGTTCTTACAGTCGAAAGATGTTCTGAAACTTCAATTGTTATTCCCACAAGTCCCTCTGCCGTAGCAACAGGAAGATACGGTTCTATTCCGTCCGCAGAACCGACGTTTATTGTGAATGATTTGAAAGGGTCGTTTGCGGTATAGCCTATAACTTTACAGAAACGTGATGTTGAATAATCGGGGTGTGCTTCCTTTATTCCGACTAATTTTCTGAGTTCTTCACATTCCGATTTGAGTGCTTCGTATTCGTTAAGCTGTTCGCTGAGGTCGGTGACCTGTTTTTTAAGGCTCTGATTTTCGTCATAGATTTCCTCTGCTCTTGAAAGCTTGTCAAGTGAAGTTTCTATTTTCACGCCTATGTTGTTGGAAACTGTGCGGAAAGGTTTTGATATTGTATTTATGAACGATTCTCCCGAAACGGAATATCCGCCTTTTGTGACGGAATAAACCATTATTCCTATAAGAAAGGCAATAAAGGCAAGCAGAATCTTAAACCGTGTGCTTTTAAAAAAATCACGCATGAAAACGCCTCCTTAATAATATCTGACGTTTTCCGTAAGAGCGTCCTGATAGTCGCTGATGTGTTCGAGAATTTTTCCCGTACCCTCTGCAACGCAGTCAAGTGGATATTCCGCTATATATACGGGCATACCTGTTTCACGGTTTATAAGACGGTCAAAACCTCTGAGTAAGGCACTTCCTCCTGAGAGAGTTATCCCATTGTCGATAATATCGGCAGACAGTTCGGGCGGAGTTTCTTCCAAAGCCGATTTTATAGCGTCTATTACTCTTGAAAGAGGTTCAACAAGAGCATCACGTATTTCAGCCGAATTTACAACTATATTTTCAGGCAGTCCGTTGAGCAGGTTACGTCCTTTTATTTCCATTGAAGCCTCTTTTTCATTAGGAAAAGCCGAACCTATTTCAAGCTTTATATTTTCCGCTGTACGTTCGCCTATAAGCAGATTGTACTTCTTTTTGATATAATTTATAATAGCGTTGTCGAACTCATCACCAGCACATCTTATTGAACGTGAGGCAACTATTCCGCCGAGTGATATAACGGCAACTTCGCTTGTTCCTCCTCCTATATCAACAATCATGCTTCCAGCAGGGGAGTTTGTCGGAAGTCCCGCACCGATAGCCGCTGCCATGGGTTCTTCTATTATAAGTACATTGTTTGCCCCCGCTTTTTTGCACGCCTCACGCACGGCACGTCTTTCAACCGCTGTTACTCCCGACGGTATGCATATTATAACATTAGCCTTTGTGAAAACCGTTCCTTTCAGGGCTTTTTTTATAAATTCCTGCAACATTGTCGTTGCTATGTCAAAGTCTGCAATAACGCCGTCTTTCAGTGGTCTTACGGCAACTATTGAACCAGGGGTTCTTCCGATAATTTCCTTTGCCTCTTTTCCGACATAACGACATTTGTCAGTCCTTGTGTTTACTGCAACAACAGACGGCTCTCTTATTATTATCCCTTTTCCTCTTAAATAAACAAGTGTATTTGCGGTACCTAAATCTATACCAATATCTTTTGTAAACATTCTTTGCTCCTTAACCTCTGCATATTCATTTTTTATTTTAAAATTACAACAATTATATTATATCACCAAAATCGGATACAGACAAGAATTTTGCACGAGAAATCCGTATTTGAAGAAAATTTGTAAAAACATGAAAACAAAATAAACCGAATGAACAGAAAAATTGTAGAATTTTCTGAAAAATTTCGGTTTTTTATAAATTGTTATCCCTGAATAAGCTTGGGAGCAGTTTTATAGAATATGAACAGTGCAACAAGAATCATAATAATCTGTGCTATGCTGATACTGAAAGTAAAACCAATTGTTATAGTAATTATACTTAAATTAATGTAGGGATTGGCAGGAAGTGCAAAACCTCCCGAGTATGCAAGCCACCCCATGGTTTCACTTAATGCCGCTTTATCGGCAATGAGAGAGCCGACTATTATTGCCCCCACTATCAGCAGTATCAGGTATAAAGTTTTTTTCATTAACATTCTCCAGTCTGCCGTAAAGGCACTTTTATTTTATACCGGAAGAACCAAAGCCGTTTTCTCCCCGTCCGGTATCGGAGAGGGTTTCGCTGACTTCAATTTCGGGTATGAGAATCCTTGTGGGAATAAGCTGTGCGATTCTCATACCGTTTTCAACTGTAAATGGTTGTTTTCCGTTGTTTATAAGCGGAATGAACCACGCTCCTCTGTAATCGCTGTCCACCACGCCGACACAGTTGGCAAGTGTAACGCCGTATTTTGAAGCAAGTCCCGAACGTGCGTATATAAGCAGTGCGACATCTTCGGAATCGGGTTCAGCTGTAATACCTGTGGGTATCATTTTTATTTCACCCGATTCAAGAGTTATCGGTTCGTCAAGACAGGCACATACATCAAGCCCTGCACTTCCTGCCGTTGCTCTTGTCGGAATAACTGCTTTTTCGTCAAGTTTTTTTAATTTCAGTTTCATAATTCATATACCTCTGTAATAAAGTCCTCTTGTTATGTTTCCCGACGGTTTTTTTCCCGAAAGAACGGCTTTTGTCTGTTCTGCATTTTCGTCATGAAGTATTACGGCACAGAAAGATGCATTGCTGAATGATGTGATTTTATCATACATATAAAGACAGTCAGAATTGAGAATTTCAACGTAGTCATGAGAACATGATACGGGAAATTCACGCCCCGTGCGGTCAGTGATGTGTCCTGAACATTTTTTACAGCCTGATTCGTTTTTTATCGGACAGTTACGTGTGAGCATAAGCGGAAAGCGTCCGTATATTACCGCACCTACAGGCAGACTTGTATGAATACTGTTAATCTGTTGTAGCTTTGCCTCATATGAAAAAATAACATCTTCAAGACAGAGTTTTTTCATATATTCGGCACTGAAAGAGTTGAATATATTAAGAGAAAAACTGCCGTGAAGTTTAAATCCGAGCTTTTTACCTATGGCTATACAGTCGGGCGTATGGCACAAAAGGTGGTCAATGCCGAAAATTTCCTTTATTGCTTTCAGACGGGAAACGGTTTTTTCTTCGTCTGTTATGAAACGTGGTGGTGAAAGAATTATTTTGTCCTTGTATTCCGAAAGTTCAGACAAAAATTTTTCAGACAAACTCAGAGCAGGTGACAATATTATATATTCGGAAATATCAACCGTTGTCCGTGCCTGTTCCATAGTGTTGCAGAACGTCCGTACAGGGATTTTTTCAGGAATATTGTGATTCTTTTCGGGAAACACGGGAATATAGTCCGTGATATTTTTCTGAGGGGTATTTCTTCTTATTATCAAATCCGTAAGCTTTTCGGTAAGTTCACGACGTATTTCATTTAATTTTCCGACAGGAACAACAAGACCGTCGTCAATATACGCTGTTACTTTATCAAGACTGAAAACAGTGTCACCGAGTTTGGAAAGCTGTTTTTTCAGCGAGTCCAAATCAGTGGGACGGTTTTTAGCCGTTTCTGGCGGAAGTCCCTCATCAGTTACCGAAATATCACCACATAATGCAGTGATTTTTACAGGGGAATTTTCCTTTATTTCCGCATGAAAGCATATATTGTATACTTTTCTTTCAAATCTGTACAGTTCATGTACTTTCGGAATAAGTTCCTTTGCCGAAACTACATCTTCTTTTTCACGTATACCAAACATATCCGTGCGTTTTCCCGTAAAATAACCGTCGGTGAAACCACTGCGTGAGAAAATTCCCTTTAAAAAGTTCATGTCGGGGACTTGTCCGTTTATGGATTTTTTCAGTTCGTTCACGGCAGAAGCCACATATTCGGGACGTTTCATTCTTCCCTCTATTTTCAGGGAATCGGCGATTTCCGAAAGCTGTGATATTTCGGGAATGAGTGAAAGGTCTTTCAGTGAAAGTACGGAAAAGTTCTTGTTTTCGGACGAAGAAAAGGGAAGTCTACACGCCTGTCCGCAATAGCCACGGTTTGCAGACCTTGAACCCATAACCGCCGACATATAGCATTGTCCCGATACCGACATACACAATGCACCGTGTACAAAAACCTCTGTTTCAATGCCTGTATCACTTATTTTTTTCAGAACCTTTCTGTCAAGCTCACGGGCGGGAACAACTCTCTCCCAGCCGTTTTCTTTAAGAAATTCCGCACCTGTTGCCGTATGTATGGACATCTGTGTTGACGCATGAAGAACAGCGTCGGGAACACACTTTCTTATGAGTTCCGCACAACCCCAGTCCTGAACTATATAAGCATCAGTTCCGACAGAAGCGGTAAATTTTATGTATTCACAGAAATCGGGTATTTCGTCGTCTGAAATTATCGTATTGACGGCAAGATAAAATTTTGCTCCGTATTTATGACACAGGTTTACAGCAGTAACAAGTTCGTCGTTATCAAAATTTGTCGCACTGCTCCGTGCAGAAAAACGTTTTCCGCCCGCATATACGGCATCTGCACCTGAACGCAGGGCAGCACGGAGAGTTTCCATACTGCCGGCAGGGGCAAGGATTTCCATTTTTTTCATCAGATACTGTCCTTAAGCTGTTTAAGCTTTACCATATTTTCAAGCTGTACGATTTTTGATTTGAGAACTTCAATTTCTTTCAGTGCCGCATCACGTTCAATTCTGGCTCTGCCTGCTTCGTCAACATATTCCTTTGTCTGATTGCGGATATTGTCAAGGTGCTGATTTGCTTTGTTGAGGTCATCAAGTGTACTCAGTGCCACCATAATTGAAGCACTATACGGTGAAGAACCGCTTCCGGAGTTCATATTTTCATTGATTTTTGTTTCCAACGCCCTTGCAAGTGCAAAGACATAATTAGGTGATTCGGAGGTTTTAAGTTTGTACTCCTTTCCGCAGATAATTACTTTTACGTCATTAAGCATTTTGAAACTTTCCTTTCTCTCGAATATAGTTTTAATATTTAATAGTAACGTTTCAGACCGATTACACGTCCGAGAATTTCCACATCATCAAGTATAATTGGCTGCATTGTGTCGTTTTCGGGCTGTAGTCTGAAATGACCGTTTTCCTTGAAAAAACGTTTTACGGTAGCTTCTTCGTGACCTATAAGGGCAACGACTATGTCACCGTTTTCAGCATAGTCGGACTTTCTGACAATTACTATATCACCGTCGAATATTCCTGCGTTTATCATACTTTCGCCTCTGATTTTAAGGGCAAAAAGTTCGTCAGGACTTATTGACGGAGCTTCAAAACCGACATATCCCGTAATATCCTCAATTGCGGTTATCGGCTGACCTGCGGTAACAGTTCCTATAACGGGAACGGAAGTTATAGGACTGTTGGGAAGTTTTAGAGAACGGTTCATATTTCCTGTTTTCTCAATCAGACCCGCATCAACAAGAGTTCTGATATAACGGTGGGCGGTTGAAGTCGAGCGGAAACCCATAGCATCCATAATTTCCCTTACGGACGGTGATATTCCGTCGCTCAGACGGCTTTTGATGTAGTTGAAAACAGCTATTTCCTTATCCTTTGGCATATTAATTCTCCTCTCCTGAAAGTT
>CAMWGS010000038.1 GCA_947173865.1 uncultured Ruminococcus sp. | reverse complement strand
ACTTGTTTCCCAAAGTTCAGAATCGTCCTCTTTCAAGTTTTCTTTCGCTCCCGTTTGACAGCTTTATTATTATACCACCGTTTTCTATTTTTGTCAACACCTTACAGGTGACAATTATAAAAAACATTTCAAAGATTATTATGTGCATTTTCAACAAACGTCAGGAAAAATTCAGTGTCAGACAATATTCTTCTTCCGTCTCACGCAGTGTGACTGAAATCTGTTCACCGCCTGTATAGCCCGATTCAAGTACAATATCAAACATAAGCTGTCCCTCAATATACTCTTTTTTAAAAGACATGTATGAATCCGAATCGGCAAACTTCAAATCAATTCTTGCATTTCCTTTTGCGATTTCACGTCTTATTATCTCGTCCGCTTCTTTTGTGTCACGGGCGAAAAGACCGTTTTTCACATAATAGTTATTTTCTGTGGTGGTACATTCAAACGGCTGAAAATAGATATTTTCGGAGATGTGTGTTCTGCTGAAAGTCTCGTCATTGCAGAGAAAATACACTTTTCTTGCTTCCTGTGGGATATCCATATCGTCCCATGTAACATCAAGATTATACCATTCACCGTTGATTTTCACCTGATTCCATGCGTGATTTTCTCCCTTGTCGGTTTTACCCGTAACAAGAACTGAAACAAGTCCTATACGTTCTGCAAGATAGCTAAAAGCCTTTGCGTAGCCCTCACAGTTCGCCATTCCTTCAACGAGACAGCCGTAAGCAGTTGAACTGTACTTGTAATCTTCTCCCACATTGTACTCACACGTATTTATAATATAGTCATGAATATAAAGGGCTTTTTCGTAGTCGTCAGTGACAGGAGCATCAAGCAGTACCGTTTCTGCCGACTGTTCCAGTTCCGCTGTTTTCTGACTGATTTCATCAATATTTTCTCTCATAACTATCTGAGCATTCCGAACTTTTTCAGCTGTATAATAAGTGGAATCTATGTAAAAGAAGTCACCCTCCTGCTTTTCAAATATACAGTATATCTTTGAATACACATCACCTGACACTTCATAAGGCAATGGAATTTCCGTCTTTTTTTCAGAAACACCGTTATACAAAGCCGAATACACAGCCTGTTCCTTTTTGTCAAGTGACTCATAAACAGGTCTTGAAGCGACTTTTTCAGCTGTAAGATATTCAGCATCGGGATAAGGTTCAAAAACACCTGAGTCTTTTACAAATTTTCCTCCGACAATCACAAATGTCACACTTATTATAATCATAAAGACAATTAAAAGTTTCTTCGCCAAGTCCGTCACCTCTGAAATTTATTTGTCACATATCATAACTGTATTGTTTTTTATTTTAAAATACGGCAGATTTTCAACAAAACGGCTGAATTTTGAATAACCGTAAGTTTTTACATTAAAATTCGGCATTTTGGTACAGAGTTGCTTTTTAAGTTCGCCGAGATTATAGCCTTTACTGCCGTTACTGCGGACAATTGCAGACAGAACTTCTTCAATCTTCTGTAAATCCGTTTTGTCCGATTTCTGAGAAACAAGTATACTGCTTCCTACCTGACGGAAACTGAGACAGTCAAAGTCTTTCAGAAACTGTGAAAATTTTGAATAGCCGTAATTTCTGACATCAAAATCAGGATAACGTCCCTGAAGTCTGCTTCCGAGTTCGCCTATGTTGATTTCTTCCTGTAAATTGGCATTATCTGCAATTATACGTATTATTGCCGATTCAAGAGTTTTAAGGGCAACTGTTTCATTGTCTGAGGTGCTTTGCAGTTCTTCTTCTGCGAGGACCTCGAGATACTTGAAAGCATTACAGGCGGTACTGAAAGGCTTCGGCGTTTTCTGTTCTCCCATACCGATAACGTGCATACCCGATTCTCTCAGACGTATTGCAAGGCGTGTGAAATCACTGTCACTTGAAACTATGCAGAAACCGTCAACATTATGTGAATAAAGAATATCCATAGCGTCGATAATCATTGCGGAATCGGTAGCATTTTTTCCTGTTGTGTAACTGTACTGCTGAACAGGAGTAATAGCATTGTCAAGAGCCATGTTCTTCCATGAGGCAAGATTGGTTCTTGTCCAGTCGCCGTAAACACGCTTATAGGTAACGACACCGTAATTTGACAGTTCGTCAAGTATATACCTTGTGTATTTTGATGTTACATTATCGGCATCAATAAGAACAGCGTAACGCATTTCACTACTCATAGCACACCTCATTTCAAAAAATTATTACATAAACAAAATATTATAAATTGTACCCGTTGTTATAATAACGCACAATCCCCACAACAACAGACACACCACAAAACATAAAATATTTTTTATAACAGTAAATACTCCGAGATTTACGCTGTGGTTCAGTGAATATACGTTCACCTTACATGGATATTTAAACTGAATCATCAGCACATCAAACCGCCAGTGAAGTTTTATATTTTTTTCGTTAATCCAGTACACATCATGCCCACAATTCCAGTGTTCCAGTTTATAGCCAGTACATATTCCGGAAAACTTCCTGCCTTTTTGAGTGATTATAATATTTTCAACGAGAGTTTTTCCGGTAAAGACCGCCGGCATTGCCATTACGACTACGCCAAAGTCAAGGAACAGTATAACACACATAGCTTGCCTGCTGAATATCCCCACAAAAAGTGCAATTCCAGCTATAATAAGCGGTATTCTGAAAACATGAAACACACCTTTGAAAATCTCTTTCATAAACATGAACATAAATTTAAAAAAATCTTTCATGATATTTCCTCCGGTATTTACTGCAAAATCACATGAAAATACTTAATTTACTTCAATCTTTTTTCATTGGCATGACCATAATGAATTGTTACAGGATTATAACTTAAAATCAACTTCCAGTCTTTCTGTAAATCCTGATTACTTTCATATGCACCAATAAATTCCATTGGTTCTAAATCTCCTACAAAACAGTTTCCATCATCTGAAATAACAGCCACACCGTCTCCACTATGACTTACGGTCGAAACTATTTCGCCCTGTATACCCATTTTATAAAGGAAGTCCCTGCTTTGTCCGCAACTGATTATAACAGCCTTATTTTCATCTATAGGCTTATATTTCAATAATGGTTGACGATGAAAAATAGCATATGAATAATGAACATATTCAGCCTGATGTTCTATTAATAACAACTTTACCCCAAGTGCCATCAATTCGCTGACTAATCCTATATGGTCGGGATGATAATGAGTAGCAATAACATATTTTATGTCAGTAACTGAAATCTTATTTTTCTTTATTTCCTTATAGAAAGCTGACAATGTACCTGCATAATCTGTATCAATCAGCAGACCATTTACAAAGTACGTATTTGTATTGCCGTATTTCAGTTTTATCATCATATATTCCACCAATGATTTTATTTTTATAATAAATGATATATTCACCCATCATGGCACGATAGGATATACATTCAGAAAGTGATAACTGTTCCAGTACAAAAGATAAGTATTTTTTACTTGACGGCATTTCAGTCCCCCAATCCGAAAAAATCCAAATTATATAGAAAAAAATCCCGAAACTACTGCTTCGGGATTGTTTTAATACCAAGGTTACTACCCCGGTACTATGGAGCGGATTACGAGGCTCGAACTCGCTACCTCCACCTTGGCAAGGTGGCGCTCTACCAGATGAGCTAAATCCGCATAAATGGTGCTTCCGGTCGGAATCGAACCAACGACACGAGGATTTTCAGTCCTCTGCTCTACCGACTGAGCTACAGAAGCAGATAAGAAAGCGACCTGGAAGAGACTCGAACTCTCGACCTCCGCCGTGACAGGGCGGCGTTCTAACCAACTGAACTACCAGGCCATTATGGTGGGGACTACAGGGCTCGAACCTGTGACCCTCTGCTTGTAAGGCAGATGCTCTCCCAGCTGAGCTAAACCCCCATTGCTTTCTTAGTGTTTATCGCCTTGTCCCTGACGACGTATATTATTATAGCACAGGTTTTGCGATTTGTCAAGCGTTTTTTGAAAAAAATTTCAGATTTTTTCAAAAATTTTCAGAATAACGATATATCAACACAAATCGGATTAAAAAAATTCAAAAAACATTAATCAACCTATTATATCCTTGTCAAAAAGTCTTATAACATCCATTTTAAGACAACCGTGACATTCCTTTTCAAGCATAGGGTCATCTTCAAGAATCTCCTCCGCACATTCACGTGCCTTGTTCATAATTTCATTACTGCAAGAGATGTCAGCTATTTTCATTGGCGGAAGTCCGTGCTGAGCGTTTCCGAAAAAATCTCCCGGTCCACGCATTTTCAAATCCTCCTCCGATATTTCAAAGCCGTCTGTTTTGGACGACATTATTTTCATTCTGTGCAGACATTCTTCTGAAGTATTGTCTGTTATAAGTATACAGGTACTTTCAAACTGTCCACGTCCCACACGTCCCCTGAGCTGATGAATCTGCGAAAGTCCGAAACGTTCGGCGTTTTCTATAACTATAACTGCCGCATTCGGAACGTCCACACCAACCTCAACAACAGTTGTACATATAAGTACATCTGTTTTTCCGTCACGGAAATCATTCATAACCTTGTCTTTTTCGGCAGGTTTCATTTTACCGTGAAGGAGTTCTGTCCTGTATCCTTTCAGGTCGCATTTCACGGCATTTTCCGCATATGACTTTACCGCAAAAAGTTCACTTTCGCTTTCCTCAATCATAGGACACACAACATAAGCCTGTCTGCCCTCCGCAAGACGTTCACGAACAAATGTAAAAGCTCTGTGACGCATTTTTCCCGTAACCGCATAAGTCTTTACGGGTTTTCTGCCTTTCGGCAACTGTGCGATAACTGAAATATCCAAATCACCGTAAATAATAAGAGCAAGGGTTCTTGGTATGGGAGTAGCAGACATTACAAGCTTGTGAGGAGTATTTCCCTTTTCTGCGAGAGCAGCCCTCTGTGCGACACCGAAACGATGTTGTTCGTCTGTTATTACAAGACCGAGGGACCTGTATTCAACATCTTTCTGTATAATGGCGTGAGTTCCTACAATGACATCATATTCACCGTCTGCTATTTTTTTACGGAGTTCTGTTTTTTCCTTGCTTTTCAGAGAACCTGTAAGCAGACATACTTTTATTCCGAACTGTTCAAGAAAACCGCTTAAAGTTCTGTAATGCTGAACTGCAAGTATTTCAGTAGGAGCCATAAGTGCGGACTGTACACCGTTTCTTGCTGAAAAGCAACAGGCAATCGCAGCAACGGCAGTCTTTCCGCTTCCCACGTCACCCTGTAAAAGCCTGTTCATAGGAGTATCACGGCAAAGGTCTTTTATTATTTCGGCAGACGCTTTTTTCTGGTCGCCTGTAAGTTCAAATGGCAGACCTTTTACAAAGTCCGAAATTTTAACGGAGCTGTCCATTTTAAAACCTGTACGGACTCTTGCACGATTTTTCATAATCAGCATACCAAGCTGTAATTTAAGCAGTTCTTCAAAAGCAAGCCTGCGTCGTGCCTTGTCCGCAGAAACTTTACTTTCGGGAAAATGAATATTTTCAAGAGACCACATAAGCGGACAAAGGTTATATTTTTCCCTGATACTTTCGGGCAGGGTTTCAAAAGGTTCACTTTTCATAACGGAAAGAGCCTGTTTCATGTCTACACGGAGCATATTTACCGTAAGACCCTGAGTAAGTCTATACATCGGCTGCATGAAAATTTTTTCACCCGAATGTATATAGACAGGTGAAGTTATTTCCTTTCCGAAAATATTTTCCGTGACTTTTCCGTACATATAATATTCATAGCCTGTCCTGAGATACTGAAAAGCATAGACATTATTGAACATAACTACAGTTATATCATCAGTGCCATCGGTTGCGACAGCCTTGCAGACAACAAGCTTGTTTCTTATTGCCTGCGGTGTTGATTTGCTTTTTATTTTAAGTTTAAGACAGTTATATTCATTGACCACTGAATCCTTTATTGTAACATTACAGTGAAAATCAAGATAATTCTTCGGAAAATGACACAGCAGGTCGTAAACTGACTTTATGCCGAGTTTCTGATATTTTTCAGCCTTTGCAGGTCCAATACCCTTTAAAGTTTCTGTTCCGCCGAAAAGTTTTTCAGGCATAATTTCTTTACACTCCAATCGGATTTTTATATAAAATCAGGGACGAACAAAGTCCGTCCCGTGAAAACAGCTTTAAATTTTCAGATTATCTCTGTTCGCAGATAAGCTTGATAGCGGTTCTTTCCTCGCCGTCAATCTGAATATTAGCGAATGCGGGAATACAAATGAGGTCAATGCCAATCGGTGCGAGATAACCTCTTGCGATTGCTATTGCTTTTATAGCCTGATTTGCAGCGCCTGCTCCTACTGCCTGAACCTCAACGGCTTTCTGTTCTCTGATAACTCCGGCGATTGCTCCGGCAACAGAATTTGGTGATGAATGTGATGAAACTTTTAAAACTTCCATGATAATGACCCTCCTGCATTTCAATGTTGTGTGCCTTTAAGACACGTAATATCGAATAATATCCGACAGATATATTTTAGCACACAAAAACGGATTTGTCAATTGAGAAAATGAAAATTCCGGTCTGTACACTTAATTTTTGTATATTATCTTATAATAATACGTTCAATTTTGTGCGATTTGCCCGATTTTTCATCAAACGCAACAACCACACCGCAAAGGAAACATTTTCCTTCCGCCTCTCTGAACCGTACAGGCATACGGAATCTAAGCCTGTCCACAGCAGGTTTTATTTCCACTCCGAGACATGACCTTTCAACACCTGTCATTCCTGTGTCTGTAATATAGGCGGTATGTCCATCAATAACAGTTTCGTCGGCTGTCTGTACATGGGTATGAGTTCCGAAAACACCCGTTACCTTTCCGGCAAGATGATAACCCATTGCCTTTTTTTCGGAAGTAGCTTCTGCATGAAAGTCCACAAATATATTTTTTGTATCAACACCCATAAGAATTTCGTCAATTTTTGTAAAAGGATTATCCAATGGGTCAAGGTAGACCGTTCCCATAAGGTTTACCACCGCAATGGAATAAGACCCCATATCAAGAACACACACACCTTTTCCGACACAAGCCCCCTCAGGATAATTTGCAGGTCTTATGATATAGTCCCTGTCATATATATCAAGTTCGTCCCTGTGTCTGAAAGCGTGATTTCCTGTAGTTATGACATCTGCACCTGCTTTTATCACCGATTCCGCCGACAATCTTGTAACACCGTTTCCCTGTGCGGAATTTTCCGCATTAACAACAGTTATATCAATATTATGCTGTCGTTTTATCTGCGGTAATTTTGCGGAAAGGAAGTCACAACCTGCTTTTCCTACAACATCACCTATAAAAAGTAAATTCTTCATTGTTTTCTCCTCTGTATTTATTCATCAATCATTTCTATTCCTTTTTTATAAATCAAAGACCAGTTTTCAAGTTTTGTATCCTTTACCAGCTCTATCATATTATTCAGCTTTTGTCTTAGTTCCGAAACCGATATATGTTTTTTATAGTTTTCATCTTCATATAAATCATTTTCACACCATTTATAAGTTTCATATGGTATTTTATTGGAATCAATTCCGCATTCCCAGCACTCCAGAGGACCAAATGAAACTTTATGTATCAAAACTATATTTCCGTTTTTATCGGGAGTAAGATTTGGTTTATTATAAAACCACCTGTCTGTTACAAGAGTATTATTTAATACTTTCTTTTTCATAATATCCCCTCATCATATGCACGTATTTTAAAGAACGTCCGAATTACTTCACCCTCATTTTCAATACTGTCTTTCATAGACAACAAACGTCTTCTACCTGTCCGACGGTCAAGGAGCGCGAATATTCTGACAATTGCATTTTCACTGAAAAGGCTTTTTTCTATGGACTGATTGTCAAATTCGTCAAAAGCCCTGTAAAAGCACCTCTGGTCAAACTGTCCGAACTGTACAGCTATATCGTCCATAATAGGAAATTCATATAAGATTCTGTCCTGAAATTTTTCGTCTTTCGGGAGCAGGTGATAATTTTTCCAACGTTCATAATAACTGCCCTCTATTATTTCCTTGCCGTCAAGCAGAATGGACGCACGCCCCTCGTGGTCGGGACATTTGCTGTAGCTTGTCGCAAAATACCTGATATGACCTTTAAGCGAATCGGCAAGATATTCCTTTTCAAGTTTATGTCTCATAGCAGACCACGTATGCATAAAATCACAACCTTTTTTTACAATAATTATATCACACAAATCCCGATAAGGCAATATCTTCACAAAAAAGAAACTTCCGTCACGAAAGACGGAAATTCCTCTGATTTATAAATCATTCTTCACCATAAAGAACAGTAAGCTTTTTAAGATAGTCATATCTGTTCTTTGCGTTTTCAACGGCACTGTCAAAAAGTTCCTCAGCTCTTTCGGGGTTCTGTGTCATAAGCGAATTGTAGCGTACTTCACCCATGAGGAAATTTATATATTCGTCGGTATCAGGTGCTTTTGAGTCTATTACAAACGGATTTTTTCCCTGAGATTTAAGGGCGGGATTATATCTGTACAAATGCCAGTAACCGGCTTTTACGGCTTTCTTTTCTTCTTCCATTGAAGTTGACATACCTGATTTTATACCGTGATTGATACAAGGAGCGTATGCAATTATAAGTGACGGACCGTCATAAGCCTCTGCCTCTGCAATAGCTTTTATACACTGGTTCATGTCCGCACCCATAGCAACGTGTGCCACATATACATATCCGTAACTCATAGCCATTCCTGCAAGGTCTTTTTTCTTTATGGACTTTCCTGCCGCCGCAAACTTCGCAACCGCACCAGTCTGAGTAGCCTTTGAAGCCTGACCGCCCGTATTTGAATAAACTTCCGTATCAAACACAAGTACGTTTACATTTCTTCCCGACGCAAGAACATGGTCGAGACCTCCAAAACCTATATCATATGCCCAGCCGTCACCGCCAAAAATCCACTGTGACTTTTTACTGAGATAATCTTTTTCGGCAAGTATAGCCTTTGCCCTGTCACAGTTACAGTTTTCAAGCACAGAAACAAGCCTGTCAGTTGCTTCACCGTTTTTCACACCGTCGTTATATGTTTCAAGATAATCGTCAATTGCCTTAATAATTTCGTTTTTTTCAGTATTTTCTTTAAGGTCATATATTTTTTCAAGGACTCTGTCCCTGAGTGTCTGAGTAGCGAGGTACATACCGTAACCGAACTCCGCATTATCTTCAAAAAGTGAATTTGACCATGCAGGACCTCTGCCCTTTTTATTGAAAGTATACGGCGTAGACGGTGCAGAACCGCCCCAGATTGACGAACAGCCCGTAGCGTTTGCTATTAACATTCTTTCACCAAAAAGCTGTGTAACAAGTTTTGCGTACGAAGTTTCACCACAGCCTGCACACGCACCTGAAAATTCAAGCAAAGGTTGTCTGAACTGTGAACCTTTGACAGTTTCTGCTTTGAACTTTACAGAAACTTCCGCTTTTTCGTCGATTGTTCTTCCGTAACTGAAAACTTCCTGCTGTTCTTCCTGTGATTCAATCGGCCTGAGTACAATAGCCTTATTTTTTGCAGGACATATATTTTCACATACTCCGCAACCCGTACAGTCAAGAGGTGAAACGGTAATTGAGAATTTAAGACCATTTAAAGCAGGACGAAATTCAGCGGTTTTCATGGCAGGCGGAGCATTTTCCACTTCCTGCCCAGTCAGTGCGACAGGTCTTATAACCGAATGAGGACATACAAAAGCACACTGATTACACTGTATACACCTCTCAGGAATCCAGCACGGAACTTTTACAGCAATTCCACGCTTTTCAAAGTTAGCCGAACCCTGTGGCAAAGTACCGTCCGCCATATCCTCAAATACAGATACGGGAAGTTTGTCACCGTTCTGAGCGTCACACGGTATCTGAATGTTATTTACAAAGTTCTCAAGCTTCTTGTTTGCACAGGTTATCTTTTCAATGCCCACAGGAGAATCGGGAGCATTTTTCCAGTCATCAGGAACATTTATCTTGACAATATTCCGATAACCTGCGTCAATAGCATTCATGTTTTTGTCAACAACATCCTGACCCTTTTTGATATAGGTCTGTTCGGCTGCTTTTTTCATGTAACCGAGAGCGTCCTCAAAAGGAATGATGTCGGCAAGTTTAAAGAAAGCCGATTGCAGAATAGTATTTATTCTTTTGCCCATTCCCGTATCTTCGGCAAGCTTAATACCGTTTATCGTGTAGAAATTTATATTATTCTGTGCTATATAACGCTTTGTCTTACCTGAAAGGTGTGTTTCAAGTTCTTCCGCACTCCATATTGTATTGAGTAAAAAAGTACCGTTCGGCTTTATATCGGAAACTATATCATACTTATTCATATAGCTCTGATTATGACACGCAACAAAATCAGCCTTATTTATAAGGTAGGTTGACTTTATCGGAGTTTTTCCGAAACGCAGGTGAGAAATTGTCACACCGCCCGACTTCTTTGAATCATACGAAAAATAAGCCTGTACATATAAGTCTGTATGGTCGCCGATTATCTTTATTGAATTCTTGTTAGCACCAACAGTGCCGTCAGAACCCAGTCCCCAGAATTTGCAGGAAGTTGTGCCGTCGGGAGCGGTGTCGGGATTTTCCGTAATGGGAAGTGAAAGATTTGTGACATCGTCATTTATACCTACAGTAAAGCGTTTTTTCTCCTCATTCCTGAAAACCGCAATAATATGAGCAGGAACAGTATCTTTTGAGCCAAGACCGTAACGCCCCGTAAACACAGGAATATCATTGAATTTTGTGTCTTTCAGGGCGGCGATTACATCAAGATAAAGCGGTTCACCTGCCGAGCCTGATTCCTTTGTCCTGTCAAGTACGGATATTCTTTTTACGCTGTCAGGAATAGCCTCAACAAGCTTGTCGCAAGCAAAAGGTCTGTACAGACGTACTTTTATAAGACCGTATTTTCCACCTTTTGAATTGAGGTAATCAACAGTTTCGCCGATAGTGTCGTTTACAGAACCCATTGCAATAATTATGTGTTCAGCATCTTCCGCACCGTAATAATTGAAAAGCCTGTAGTCAGTACCGATTTTTTCATTTACTTTGTCCATATATTCCTGAACAATATCGGGCAGAGCGTCATAATATCTGTTGTGAGCTTCACGAACCTGAAAAAATATGTCGGGATTCTGTGCAGAACCTCTCAAAACAGGACGTTCGGGGTGCAGTGCGTTGTCACGGAAACGCTGTACTGCTTCCTTGTCAAGAAGTTCATAAAGAGTATCATAATCCCAGACTTCAACTTTCTGTATTTCGTGGGACGTTCTGAAACCGTCAAAAAAGTGCATGAAAGGCACTCTGCCCTTTATGGAGGCGAGATGAGCGACTGCACCCAAGTCCATGACTTCCTGCGGATTTGAAGAGCATAACATTGCATAACCTGTCTGACGGCAGGCATATATATCGGAATGGTCTCCGAATATACTGAGTGCGTGTGAAGCGACACATCTTGCGGTAACGTTCATAACGTTCGGGAGAAGTTCTCCTGCGATTTTGTACATATTGGGAATCATAAGGAGAAGTCCCTGTGAAGCCGTGTATGTAGTTGTCAACGCACCAGCGGCAAGTGAACCGTGAACCGTGCCTGCCGCACCTGCTTCCGACTGCATTTCAGCAACCGTTACAGGCTGACCGAAAAGATTGGTTTTTCCGGCGGCAGACCAGCTGTCAGTCATTTCAGCCATTACCGACGACGGTGTAATAGGATAGATAGCGGCAACATCGGTAAACGGATATGAAACCCATGCAGCAGCATTGTTTCCGTCCATAGTTCTGATTTGTCTTTTGATAGTCATAACAGATACCTCCTCCGAGTATACAATAATTTAAGTTATTATAACATATATTTTCGACTTTGTAAATGATTTTTTGTTAATTCTGTAAAAATCAAGTTATCATATAC
>CAMWGS010000037.1 GCA_947173865.1 uncultured Ruminococcus sp. | reverse complement strand
AAATATCCCCGACTAATAAATTAATCTTAATGGAGGTGGTTCTATGAAGAGTTTTTCCTATGTCGCTCAGGACGCAAGAGGCAGACAGCAGAAGGGCGTTATGAATGCCGAAAACGAACAGGAATTTCTTGAAAAGGCTAAAGAAAGAGGTCTGTACGTCAAGGACTTTAAGGAAAGCGATTCAACCAACGCAAAATCAATCTACAAGTTCAGTACCAAGGAGCTTACATTCTGTTGCCGTCAGCTCAGTGCTATGCTTACTTCAGGTCTTACACTTGTAAAAGCAATTGATATTCTCACCAAAGAACAGGAAAATGAAAAAGGTAAGGCTATATGGCAGGACATTTATGAAAATGTTCAGAAGGGCGAATCTTTTTCATCTACTCTCGAAATGCACGCAGGCTCATTTCCTGATTTCCTTATTTCAATGGTAAGTGCAGGCGAAACCAGTGGTTCACTTGATGTAATTATGACCCGTATGGCAGACCATTACAACAAGGAAGGAAAACTCAAGAATACCGTAAAGAGTGCCATGGTTTATCCTGTTATACTCCTTGTTCTCTGTGTGGTTATTGTTATATTCCTTTTTGCTTTCATCATGCCGACTTTCATCGCCATGTATGAAGACCCCGAAACCATGCCCGCCCTCACAAAAATGATGGCAGCTATATCTGACGTTATTCAGCATAAGTGGTGGTTGCTTATCATCATAGCAGCAGGAATTTTCTTCGGCGTAAGGTATGCACTTAAAGTGCCTGATATCAGACTTAAATTTGACCGTCTTATTCTTAAAGGTCCGGGTTTTGGTCCGCTTATCACCAAAATCTATACAGGACGTTTTGCACGTACCCTCTCGTCACTTTATTCAAGCGGTATTCCTATGGTTGAATGTTTACAGAGAGCTTCTGCCGTTCTCGGAAATTCATATGTTGACGAAAAGTTCGTTGAAGTCGTTGACGAGGTAAAACAGGGTGAAACCCTTTCAAATGCAATCACAAGGTCTGAGATTTTTGAAAATATGTTCTGCTCCATTCTTTACGTTGGTGAGGAATCAGGTGCTCTGGACTCAATCCTTGAAAAAACTTCAGATTATTATGAAGAAGAATCCGACGCAGCCGTACAGCGTCTTGTAAGCATGGTAGAGCCTGTTCTCCTTATCTTTATGGCTATTATCATTGGTCTTGTTGTTTGTGGTATTTACCCCGCACTCTACGGCTCATTCGACTCTATCGAAAACGAATAATTCACGGAAAGGTGGAAAGATAAATGCTTTCATTTGATATTACCGACAGAAATATACGAGTAGTTAAGGGCGTTGAAAGCAGCGGAAAAATCAAAATCAGTTCGGCTGCAACTCTTAATATTGATGAGGAACTTATTGTAAACGGTCACGTTAAGGACGTTCCAAATGTTGCCACACTCATAAACGGAATACTTAAAAAGAACAGAATGCCTGACAAGGAAGCAATTGTCAGTATCTCGTCAAACCTTACAATCTTCAAGGAACTTGATGTTCCGAAAGTCAAGATTACAGATATGCAGAAAACCGTAAAGCAGCAGATGCTTACAGAGCTTAATCTTGACGATACATACAGCGTTTCCTATATTATAGTGGGAGACGGTGAAGGCGATACATATAAGGTTCTTGCAACTGCCTGTCCTTATGAAGTTATAAACAGCTATCGTGAAATGTTCAAACTTCTCGGCATTTCACTCAGGTCTGTAATGATTGGCTGTAACTGTATCACAAAGGTTCTTCTGGCTGATACAAAGATAAAGTCTAAAATGCCCCTCCTTGCTGTTCAGATTGACAACAACTTCATTTCTCTCAACCTCTATGAAGCAGGTCAGCTGTCATTCTCACGTTTTGCGTCAATCGACCCTGCCGACTACAACTATTCCGACGATTATGTATTTGAAGCAGTAAATGAAAATATCTTCCGTATGCTTCAGTTCCACAGAAGCCGTAATACAGGAGAAGTTATTGAAAATATCATTTTCTACGGCGATACACACGACTATGTGAGACTTACAGACGAACTTGAAAAGCTTGACCTCAATACAAGTCTTATCAATGTTCCTCCGCAGATTCACGGACACGAAAATCTTGAATTTTCTCTTTATGCCAACGCAATCGGTGCTATGTTCAAGAGAAACAAGGACACTGAAAAAATCAATCTTCTTGATACCGATTTCAGTTCCGCAGTAAAGGGAAGAGGTGCAAATGAAAGTGCCGGAAATTATGTGATGCTTGGTACAATCGCCGCTTCTGTTCTTATACTCGCAGGTATATGGGGTGTTCTCACAATCAAGGACAACGGTATTCAGGACGATATTCAGGTTTGCCGTGACTTTATTGAAAGCCCTGAGACGAGCAAGAAAATCAAGTATCTTGAAAGACTCGAGGAAATCAAGACAAAAGTTGATACTTACAATGTTACAATGACAAATGCTCACGACGCTTTCTTTTCTCAGCCTATTATCAACGGTGAAAAATATGACCTTGTTGAAGAAACACTGAAAAATACAGCAGAAGAATTACAGGTGACAAACGTTAAGATTGCTATTCCAAAGTATCTTGACGGTGAGCTTTCAATTACTGTTGAATGTGATTACAATAACGGTGCATATCAGGAACTTCCGGCAGAATTTGTTGCCAATTTGCTTGAAAAGGACGAATTTGACAACGCCGCATATAGTGGATACCGTCTGAATCAGGTTGTTGTTTCAAAAGATGCAGAACCTGAAACGCACGTATTGTTCGACGTTACTATGAGAGTAAAGGGAGAACAGAGTGCATATCACCCCAAAGAAACCGAAGCTGAAGAAGATACAGCAGAATAAGGAGGCTGATTAACATGAAACTGAATTACAGAGATAAGGTGCTTTTTGGTATCGGTATTGCGATTTTAATTCTTGTTGTCGGATTCTTCTTCCTTGTTAAACCCAAGAATGAAGAAATCAAAGAGGACGAGAAAGCTTTGGTTACGGCACAGGAAGAACAGGCAGACCTTGAGGCAAGAATAGCAAGAATTGAACCGCTTAAAAACGGTATTGATGATGTATACGACGAAACAGCTAAGCTTACTGCTGATTTCGTTCCGATTGGTGACATAAACGAAACACAGAAACTTGACCAGTATATGCAGCACCTCGCAGAAGAAGCAGGTGTCCGTATTGACGAACTCAACGTATCATATCCGAAGGAAGAAGAACTTGATTACTATTACCTTGAATATGAGGACCTTGTTGAAGATATGCGTAATTCTGCCGACCTCAACGGCGGTTATGCAGAAGCTTACGGTGAAATTTTTGCAGAACAGAATTCACTTAAGGACAGAAACGTTGAAGCTCTTATCAAGACACAATACGGTATAAGAGTTACAGGTACAAGAGAAGCGGTATGGAAGTATATGAAGGCTGTCGAAGAACTTAAAAAGACACTCCTCATAAACGAAGTTGATATCGTAGATTATTCTTTTGGTGAAAACAGCAAGGAAGCAGAACAGCAGAACGCTCAGGAAAATTCAGAAGAACCCACAGTTACAGACGAAAGCGGTGAACCTGCTACAGATGCAGAAGCAGGAACTGAAACAGGTGCTGAAGCAGAAACTCCAGAGCCGACACCTGCTCCCGAAGAGCTTACTATTGATAACTCAAACACATCTTCAGTACAGATAGTAATCAGTTTATATTCAGTTTACGATATGCAGAAGCCTAATACAGATGAATAATAAAACGTTCGCTGAGTTATTAAAAAAGAGAAATATAACTTGAAAGGCGGTAGAAACTATGAAAACTGAGAAAAAACGAAGTTTCAAGGGTGCAGTACTGATTACTGTTGTATCGGTAATGTCACTTCTGATTGTTTTTCTTACGAGTACTCTGGTACTTGCCACAGCGGCAAATAACAGGGCTCACAAATCATATTCGTCTTCACAGGCTAATTATACTGCGAGAACTGCTATTGACAGTATTCTTAAAGCTGCAAAGGAAGATGAAGATTTTGCAACAGCTATGGCATCACTTACATCAGGTGGTTTTGATGTAGATGTTACAATGGATTCAACATCTGCTGGAATGGGTAGGGTTACAAGTGCAAGAATAGAATATGCAGGTTCAAGAGATTATTATGATTCTGCTGAAAATGAATGGGTTTCAAAAGACCTTCTTTCAATTACAGCTAACGTATTATACGGCGGTGAAGAAAAGACAGTAACTGCCTATGTTCTCAAGAATCCTCCTACGAGCGTAAGTAGTGCGGGCGGCGGCGGCGGTTTCGTAACCGTCGGTTCTGCTGTTGTATCAAACCACACCAACTCTTTCGGCGGTACATATCTTGGTATCGGTCTCGGAAGCGGTAGCAGAGTTTATCAGCAGAATAATCCGTCACTTCCTGCACCGTATGACGAAGTTTCCCTTAATCAGAAGCTTTACCTCAATGTAAAGGACGGCGTAAGCTATTCATATGATGCAGAGGGCAGACCGTTCTATGCTCCCGAAAATGATGACATTATGGTTACTTACTATACAGGTAACGACCATACTATTGAAGCACCGTTTGTTATAAACGGAAGTCTTATTGTAAACACAGAAACAGAAATTATTTTTTCTACAAAAGGCTCGGGAATGGCTGTATGGGGCAATATGGACGTTCAGAACAGCAGTTTCAGAGTTTCTTCCGAAACTGTGAACAACGACAATGCAGTTTCATTCAATCAGGAAATAACTAAATTTCAGGATATTCCCTATATCTATGTTGACTCTCTTCTGAAATTCAACAATCAGACTGTAGGTGACCCGAAGCTTCCTCTTAATATCTTCTGCGGTTCAATGAACGCACAGCAGAACGGTGTTAATCTTTATGCAAATGTTTATTGTCAGGATTCCGACAAAACTTCAGTAATAGGTAATACAAATACTGCACTTCATGCTTGGAGTAATTCGGTTCTTAACGGAACAGATACCTATCTTGGTTCACAGACTTCAGGTAATTTCTATACAAAGGGAAATCTTGAGGTAGCAGGCAACGGTGCAAATATCGACGGTGACCTTGTTGTAGAAGGAGACCTCACTTTAAAGGGTAATCTTACTGTTGGTGGCAGTGTTGTTGTTAAGGGTACTCTTATATCTGAGAGCGGAAGTATGACGGCAGGCAACGGTATTTATGCTAATTCTGCTATGGGTAATAATATTTCTGTTAATCTTGGTGACAAGAAAATGGCATCAAACGGCGTTGACGAACTCTATGAAGAACAGGTCAACACTTATCATGCTGTTCTTGCTAAAAATGTAAAAATTGCGGAAAATCCGTATTATATTCCTTTCTTTAACTATGCATGGCTTAAGAAAGAAGCTATTGCCACGTATGGAATGACCGACAGTGACGGTGATGGAATTATTGACGGAAATTTCTATGATTTCAGCGGTTCTGAAATTGATACATCGCTTGTACTGGAAAAAATGGATAATGTAGGCGATGAAAATACAGATACAAAGGATTATGACGAAACGGTATGGGTTAACAGAGATGACCCTACTGATATTACTTATAACGAAAATGATACTTATGAAACAAGCGGATTCAAGTATGGTGACGCAGTGATAGGAAGTCCCGATTTATATGCCGCTACTCACAACAGTCAGCTTTTCCCGAAAGAAGCAGAAAAAGCTGTAATTCTCGGATTTGAGGAAATCGGAGACGGTACACCTAAGAGTGTTTCAAAGATAATTCAGACTGTTGACGAAATTGAACAGAACTATAACTTTGATTCAGATGATACTATTACTGAAATTCCTGTAAAAAATGGTATTCGTGCAGATGTTGAAGCAACTGTATACCACAGCTATGACGTTCCCGACGAAATCACACAGAGCTGTACTCTTTCAGGTTCAGGCTTCAACAAGACAATCTATATAAAGAATACATCTTCAAATAACATCTGGGTTAAACTTGAAAATTTCAGCATGGAAGCAAAGGATTTTGATGACTACGGTATAATTTATGATGATTCAGCTCCAAATTGCGGAAATCTTATTCTCTTTATTGAGGGCGACGCAACTTTGAACAAGGGCAGAATTATGACAAAATCATATTATGACATTATTAGAAACGGTGACCCGTTCCAGGTAGCAACAAATGATGACCTTTATGTATCGGGTGTCACAAAGGTTACAAACCCGAAAATCAAGATTTATTCCGAAAAGGCAGAGTATGATGCAGGCGGTAATCTTGTTTCACAACCTTCTCTTACACTGACAAACAATTCAATTGTCACAGCCATGATTGAAGCACCTCATCTTGCTTTTGACCTTAAAACAGCATCAACCGTATCAAATCAGACTTTCTATAACGGAACTGAAATAAACGGTAAACCCGGTTCGGCAGATAATATAGGTGTAATAGGCGTTCTTAACGTTGCAAAGGCAGAAGGACAGAATAACTGGACGTTCCTTTATACTCCCGATGCTTCCAGCCTGCCACCTTCATCACTTCCGCCGTCAAGCACTGACACCAGTTTTGTAATTACCTACTATGAAGGCTTTTAACGGAGGTGCGGTATGAAAAATGAAAAAATAAAAAAATCCCGTAAAAAGCGTGGAATGACTCTTGTTGAAGTTATTATTTCAATTGCGGTTATGGCGGTTCTTGCACTTCTCCTTACAACAGTCGGTGTTACAATTGACAATTACCGTAAAGACACAAAGGCAAGAAATGAAAAAATTGCCCTTGAAGGTCCTTCCGCCGAACTTCAGAGCAGAGATACACCTACTTCGTCAAATATGGGCAAACAGATTGATGAAGATTTTAAAATCACTGTCAGCGGTGGCGGAAATACCGTTGACATAAGCGGAAAGCTCTACAGCACAAGCGACGAGCTGACTGATACGGGTACTGTTGATTCGGAAAATGTTCCGATTTATGCCGGAAATACAAATGGACATTTTAAGTTCGTCTACATTGAGCCATAGGAGGTAAAAGCATGAAAAGCAAAAGAAATCTCAAAGGCTTTACACTTGTTGAGCTGATTGTGGTTATGGCTGTGTTCGGACTGATTATGCTGGGTGCTATGCAGTTTCTTTCACCTGTAAACAGAATGATGAAAGGTGCGTCTGTTCAGGAAGCAAATTCCGCTACTGTTGACAATATAAAGCGTTATCTTGAAGGAACTCTGCGTTATGCAAATGCTGTATATGTCCATAACGGCGACCTTAAATACTATGATGTGAGCGGATGTCATCTGATTGACCCTTCAATGTCTGAATCCGCACGTCAGCAGGAGGCAGTTGAAGAATTCGTCGATTCCTGTTTCACAAACAGGGTTGACAGTTCAAATGACCCCATAAGCGGTAAAGTTTATGTAATGAAGATAGATAACGACAATCAGGGAAGAATAACAGAAAGTGAATTTAATTTCACGGCAGGTTATGATTATAATGACTGGAATCCGTCTACTTCTTTATGGGACGACACAAAGAGACATTCTGCCAGTGTGTCGGCTGTAACAATTGATGCACCTGTCATAAATGAAGCTTATTATAGCAGTTATTCTATTTTTGCAACAATCGGATATAATGAAATGAAAGCTATTCATGACGGTGATGTGAGTTACGCACTTCCCGCAAAGATAAGAAACGACCAGTATTTCGGACGTATAGTTCCTGTTGGTTCTTATGGATTTTCTCCGAGTATGTTTTCAATGACTTTTGTAACATACAAAAACAGTGACGGTGCTGACCAGTATCATCATGTGATTGACGGAGAACACGTATTCGGTTCACCTTATTCTTCCGCAAATGCTTCACTCGCACTCCTTAACATTAATTCGGCGTTCGGCGGAGATTACCGTGCAAATCTTGACTACTGTCCCGTAAGACGAAACGGAAACGGATATTCACCGACAGACCCTGTTGATGATGACGGAGATACAAAGTGGGATTATGTAAGACTTGCTTCGTCACCCGATTATTTCTCATCATATGATATACCTAACGACATAGGTGGAAACAACATTTATATTATTTATACTCTTCCAGAGTAATTGAACACAAAAAAACAGGCAGCAGTTTATAATGCTGCTGCCTGTAATTATTTTTGTGGCATTTTTACTGAACCGGAGCAGTCAGTAAGCCGATGTACCATTCTGCTATGTCATTTCCCCATAATGCTCCTATTGCTATGCCGATTGACAGAAAAGGACCAAATGCAAACTTTGATTCTCCCGAAACAAATTTGTTTACAAGTCCTGCAACGGCGGCGATTACTATTCCAAGTAATGCTGAAACGATAACAGCCTTTGTTCCGAGGTAAGCACCAGCGGCAATCATAAGAAGTGTGTCTCCAAGCTCAATGGCACGGAAATCTTCTTCATATTTCTTTCTTATGAAACTGCGGCTTATTTCACCGATAATGAAAAACGGTACGCTTATAACAAGTGAGCCTATAATTCTCTGTTCAACAGAAGCCTGATTTGTGAAAATAAGTGACGGGATTACAAGCAATGCGATTAAGCCTAAAATTCTTTCGTCAATTTCCATTGTGTCCCAGTCCATGAATCCGACTACAACGAGCAGTGACATGAGAACACAGGTTATTATGGATTCAGCATTGATGTCATGAATGTAAAATGTAAGTACAAAAAGAATACCGTTCAGACTTTCGACAATCGGATATCTGGGAGAAATTTTTTCTCCGCAGCTGTGACATCTGCCTTTCAGTGCAAGCCAGCTGAAAACGGGTATAAGGTCTCTTGCCCTGATTTTTGTACCGCACGTCATGCAGTGCGATGACCTCTTTATAAGAGATTCATCACGTGGCAGTCTTAGAATGACAACATTCAGAAAGCTTCCCACGCTTATACCTACTAAAAATATTACGGTGTAAAACGATATTACAAACAGCGGTGACACGAATTCGTCGTGAAGCATATCTTTGAATTCACCCATTGTTTTACCCTCCTTTACATTAAAATACTGACATACTTTATTATAACATAAATTCAGGAAAATTCAAGTAAAATTTAAAAGTTTGTTTTCATAAATGTCATATTTTTGTATTATGAAAACTTGCTTTAGAAATAAAGAGCGGAGGTTTTTTATGAGAAATGAGAGAATAGGCGATTATCTGGTCAGACAGGAACTGCTTAGTCAGGAACAGCTTATGAAAGTTCTTGAGGTTCAGAAAGAGTCCAACGGCTCAAAGATGTTCGGTGACGTTGTGGTCGAACTCGGCTTTATGTCTGAAGTGAATTTCACTAAGGCACTTGCCGGAAAAATGAGAGTACAGTACGTTGACCTTGATGCCATTGAAATTAATTCTGAAGCAGTAAATAAAGTCCCCGAAGCACTTGCAAGAAAGCATACTGTCATTGCTATTGCAATCACCGGAAAAAGACTTACTGTAGCTACAAATGACCCTGTAAACTTTATTGTTTTTGAAGAAATAAAGGTTACTACGGGTATGGACTGTATTCCTGTACTGGCAACTAAAACGGCTATAAATAAGGCTATAGGTAAAAATTATTCAATGCAGAACGTTGACAGCGTTGTTGACAGTCTTGTGGCTATGAACGGCGGAGACAACGGAACTATGGAGGACGAGGAGTCCAAGGACAGAGTTGAAAGTGCTCCTATTGTTAAACTTGCTACAACGATTATTGAAAATGCTTACAGAGCTGATGCAACCGATATTCATATTGAGCCGTTTAAAACATATACAAGAATACGTATCCGTGTAAACGGCGACCTTGTTGAGCTTATGAATGTATCAAGTGCTGTTCACAGTGCCTTAACCACACGTCTTAAACTTATCAGCGGTATGAATATCGCTGAAAAGAGAGTTCCGCAGGACGGACGTTTCACTCAGGTTGTAGACGGTACAACGCTTGATGTCCGTGTGTCCTCGCTCCCGATGGTAAACGGTGAAAAGATAGTTATCCGTATTCTTTCGACAGGTCAGATTGCACTCCGTAAAATTACCGACCTCGGTATGTCAGACTACAACTATCAGCTTTTTGAATCAATGCTCCGTGTGCCTCATGGCGTTATCCTTGTAACAGGTCCTACCGGTTCAGGTAAGACAACTACTCTTTATGCCGCACTCGGTGAACTTGCAAAGCCTAACGTAAACGTTATAACGGTTGAAGACCCTGTCGAAAAAGCTATTGACGGAATCAATCAGTGTCAGGTTAACACAAAGGCAGGTATGACCTTTGCTGCCGCACTCCGTTCAATTCTCCGTCAGGACCCTGATATTGTTATGATAGGTGAGATGCGTGATACGGAAACAGCAGATATTGGTATCCGTGCCGCTATTACGGGACACCTTGTACTTTCCACACTTCATACAAATGACGCTGCTTCAACTGTTGTCCGTCTTATCGACATGGGCGTTGCCGCTTACATGGTTGCCACTTCCCTTATCGGTGTTATCGCACAGCGACTTATAAAAGTTCTTTGTCCTGCCTGCAAGACTCCGAGAATTTCAACGGAAGAAGAAAATGAACTCATGGGAATTGACCAGTCAATTCAGATTTATGACCCCTGTGGTTGTCCCGAGTGCAACAATACGGGCTACAGAGGAAGAACCGCTATTCATGAAATTATTCACTGTACTGCCAAAGTTTCACAGATTATTGCGGCAGGCGGAGGCAAGGAAGAAATTGAAGAAGCAGCAAGAAACAACGGTACAAAGCTCCTTCGTGACAACGCCGCAGAACTCGTTGTCGCAGGTCAGACTTCTATCGATGAACTTGTAAGAACAACATTCTCAGTATAATTAAAAATATAATCAGGGAGGTTATAATAATGGGAATAATTGAAATCAACAGAATACTTGACGAGGTACGTCTTTTAGGCTGTTCAGACCTTCATTTTACATACGGAATTGCTCCGGTTGTACGTCTTAACGGTTCTCTCAGAACCATGCGTTCACAGTATCCTGAAATGGACGAAGAAGAAATACTCGATGTCGTTCATCAGATGACTAACGAAACACAGCAGACCAGTGTAAACAATCACCATGATACAGACTTTTCTTTCCAGACAAGAAGCGGTTACCGTCACCGTGTAAACGTTTACTTCCAGAAGGGCAAGCCTGCAATTGCAATCCGTCTGCTCAGAAATGACATTCCTACACTCGAAGATTTGTCACTGCCCCCGATTCTTGCGGATTTCGCAATGCGTCCCCGTGGTCTTATACTTGTAACAGGTCCTACGGGTTCGGGTAAGTCAACAACTCTCGCAGGAATGATGGACTTTGTAAACCTTAACAGAAGTGCCCACATTATTACGGTTGAAGACCCTATCGAGTACGTTCACGAACACAAGAGATGTATGATAAATCAGAGAGAAATAGGTGACGATGTTCCGAGTTTTGCCCTTGCTCTACGTGCCGCTCTCCGTGAAGACCCCGATGTTATCCTCGTAGGAGAAATGCGTGACTTTGAAACGATTCAGGCAGCCGTAACCGCAGCCGAAACAGGTCACCTTGTTATGAGTACACTTCATACAACAAGTGCGTCCGATACTATCAACCGTATTATCGACGTTTACCCCGAACATCAGCAGAATCAGATTCGTACACAGCTTGCAAACAACCTTGTAGCCGTTATTTCTCAGACCCTTATTCCGAAAAAAGACGGTACGGGACGTATCGCCGTTCAGGAAATTCTCAACGTTACCGACGCTATTGCCGCAATGATTCGTGACAATAAAATTCACCTTATTCAGTCGGCTATTCAGACAGGTAAACAGTCGGGAATGCAGTCGCTTGACATGGAACTTGCACGTCTTGTTCACGGCGGTGTTATCGGAGAAGTTGACGCTCTCGAAAAATGTCTTGACAAACAGGAATTTTATCGTTTCCTATCTCAGCTCGGCGGAGCTCCGAAACAGTAATATTTCAGGACGGACAGCTTTTTGTCCGTCCTTTTTAATTATGGATTTACAAGCAGTATAAAATAATTTTGATTGTTTTAACTTATTCACAGATAATTGTGCAAATTGACGAAAAATACAAAAAAAATCGCTCTTTTAATGCGTGTATGTAAAAATTGACTGATAGGCAGGATTTTTTTTTAGAAAGTGTTGACATTTTATGAATTAAGTGCTATACTATTATTACAGGAAAAGGGTCAGGGATAAAGT